>JAGQOZ010000314.1 GCA_020426955.1 Planctomycetales bacterium | reverse complement strand
TTTCGCATCTCAGACGAACCTTCGTTATGCCCGACCTGGTCCCATGTGCCGCAAACCAGAAAGCCGGTCGCCAGCAACGCGTCGAGATCGTTGGGATACAAAACGTCGCCGGCAATCTGTTGCCGCACAAACTCGTCGTACGGAAGATCGCGGTTCAACGCATCGATGACCCAGTCGCGATATCGCCAGGCGTTTTCACGAATTCGATTCCGTTCAAAGCCCTGACTTTCGCCAAAACGAATCACGTCCAGCCAGTGTCTCGCCCAACGTTCGCCGTAATGAGGCGGCTCTAGCAATCGATCGACCACGGCGGCGTACACCTCGGGCTGACGTTCGAATGCGGCAAGATCAATTTCGATATCGAAGAGTTCCTCTTTCAGCTTGCCATTTTCCTCCTTCAGAATCGGGGGCAAACCGATCAAGTCAAAATACAAACGCCGCAGCAACGTGCGACCGTCAGCCGACCCAGAGGGCGCAAGCTGCTGTGATTCCAGTTTCGCAAGGATGAAATGGTCAATTTCATTTCGCGGCCACATGCCATCGACCACTGTCGGCACGGCGGGGTTCTTGACTGGCTGCAACGACCACCAGTCATAACCACCGCGATCCTTTGTGGAGTAGCCAAACGGATCAATCGGATCCGAACCCCACTTGGCCCCGTCCGTGATCCATTTTCGCAACAGCTCTTTTTCGCTGCTCGACAAGTGTTCCTTCGGCGGCATCTCATCAGCATCAACGCGCTGCCAAAGCAGGCTGTCCTGCGGTTTGCCAGGTTCAATCACCAGCCCGCTCTCACCACCGGCCATCGCATCGGCAGCGCGAGACAGATTCAGACCTCCCTCTTTCTTTGAGGTGTTATGACAGCTCAGGCAACGCTGAACGAGCAGCGGAGCGACCTCGTTGTCAAAACGACTCTCCGGTTCGTTGCCGATCGCCGTCGCCACATGCACCAACAACGCAACGACCACCACGGCAATTCGCTGTTGCATTGGTTTCATGGTTTGACCTGCTTGAATTGTCATGTTGCCTTCCTTCACACAATTCACTGAAGCGGTCGGGATGCCTGCGTTGTGATCAGCTTCGCTCGACGCACAGAAAAATGATCGTCGCCGGAAAAGACCAGATGCACGGTCCGACCATCATCGCTGACCCATTTGGTTGGGATGCTGGATGTTTCTCCTGGACCGACGTCCCATTCCTCGGTGAAGAAGACGGTCGTCCACGGTCCCCAGGGTTCAGGGGCATCGTAGATTCCGAACCCGCCTTCGAACCGAGTGTCTAGACCAGGAATGATCTGGCACCAGAGATACCGTTTCAGTGCGGCATTGTAACTGATCCCAGAACGATAACAGCGACTCGGATGATGGAAGACCGCCGCTCGTTGTGCAATGTCCGGCGACCAGGTCGGACTCCCGGAGTCGCCGAGTCCGGCAAAAAATTCGTAGGCGGTACGTTCGCCGACGTGATCCTTCGACACGCGCGCCAGCACCATGCGATCGGCAGGCTCGTACGCGCTGCTGTTGTCGTGAGAATACAGGTAGACGAATTCGTCGCGTGCACCATCGTAGTTGCGGCCAAAGTTCAGGAACGTTGGGCAGCCGAAGCTCTCGGTGAATTTCCAGTCACTCCATGTCCACGTCGTACCGTGATCGGCAGACCAGGCCAATTGCGAGTTTCCGGCATTGCGGGCGAGAAGATACAAGATGCCATCGACCATCAGCAGGCCGCTGGCTTTTCGGCCTTTGGCACCATCACCTTTGGTTTCGAACGAAGGTGAACGCAGGTTTTCCGCGGTGAAGGAATTTGCCGTACCTTTGATTCGCACAAGTCCCATGCTGAGCTTCCCATCAATAAACGGCTCGAAGCCTGTTCCGTCTCCGTAGGCCGTGTACAGCGAATCGTCGTCGGCCCAGGTCATCGGCCAGTTGTCACTGCCGCGCGCTCGACGAACGATTTGGGAAGCCGGAGCCCACTCGATGCCTGTAATCACCGCGGTTGGTGGATAGGGAGGCCTGCCCCGCTGCTGCGAAACATCTGGCTGCGAAACGTCGGGCTGGCTGTTGGCATCATTGGATGGCGTTCGTTCCAATCGATCATCCCTGACGGCTTTGACGATCGGTTCCAGAAACGGCTGCAACGCCGCGTAATGGTCGTCCGACGTCCGCTTCCACGACTTGCCGGCGCGAGCCACCACGATGTCGAGACTGGGAATCACGACGACTAAACTGTCATACAATCCCCATGTCCAGTACGCATCCTTCGGAACATCCTGCAAAGTGCCATCCGCATTGTTCCACCATAACAGTCCGTAATGATCGGACGCGTTACCGTAGTTTTTTGGATCGACTTCCGGCAGACCCACCACGGCGGGAATCGTCGTACCCGCCTGCTTCACAAAGTCTTCCGGAAGAATTCGCGTTCCCTTCCATTCTCCGCCGCGAAGGTACAACAGTCCGAACCGAGCCATCGCGTCCACATTCGCGCTGATGCCAGACCCGAACTCACGTCGCGAGATTCCGTCAATCTCCCTGGGGCGATAACTGTTCGTGCGCCAGACAAGATCTTCACGCCTGATGCCAATCGGAGTGAACACGCGATCGAACATCAGCTTGTCAACATCCTGGCGGTAAGCCAGCGTGACGCATTCTGCCAACCAGTTCGATCCACCGTCGCTGTAAGACCATTTGGTTCCCGGTTCGAAGATCAGCCTTTCGTAGCCACCTGGCTTTTCGTAGCCAGCCGTCTGCGTTGCCAGATGCAGAATCGTGATCTTATCGATCCAGCCGGTCTGCGCGTTGCTAGCCGGCGGCACACCGAATGTCGGGTGATGCTGTTTGACCTTGTCACTCAGCGCGATCTTCCCATCGAGTATTGCCAGCCCCAACGCTGTGGCTCCGAACGATTTCGTCGTCGACTTCAGATCATATCGCTGCTTAACATCACCCCACGACATCACCAATTTTCCACCGCGCGTGATGTATCCCGATCCTCCACCAGTCAGCGCGTATTCACGAGCCCTGGCCAGTTGGTTCACATCCAGTCCCATGTCTGCTGGATTGGTTTGCAGCCATTGGTCACCGGGATATCTCTCAGAAGCAGTCGTCCCGCTGATTGAAAGATTCACTGGCAGCTGATTCAAACCACGAGTGATTGGCGTTGGCTTGTCAGCCAGAGCCGCTGCAACAGTGCAGACCAGTAACGTCAGTAACGCGATGACGCTTATATTGCTTGGCATTCAATCGCTCGGTGGCACAGTGAGGATGCTTCGGTCGATGCGGTTTCGAACTGAAAGTAATCCAATTTCACGTTCGGCTGGTCCTGTATTGTAAGCGAATTTATCGGCAGGTCTCACTGGAAATCGTGCCTAACTTACTGTATCCTCAGGCCATGCTGCAGAGTTTTAACCCAAACCGGAAAGATTTCGAGCCCTACGGGTTGTCGGTGACCCGTTGGAAGCCGACGCGGATGAATCGAACTGACCGTCACAACGAAATCGAATTGAATTTCGTGCTGACTGAGTCCGTGACTTTTCAGATCGGTGGCCGTCGCGTTCTCGTTCCGCCGGGCATGTTAAATGTTTTCTGGGCCGCAGTGCCCCATCAACTTGCGCCGCCGGTCAGCAAAGACGCCTACTATGTCACTACGATTCCTCTGAACACATTCCTGCGTTTTGAGCTTCCCGAAGCAATGGTGCAAGCCGTACTCGGTGGTCAAATTCTCAACGCCGAAATCGAAGCGGTTTTACCGGCAGCGGAAACGCGACTGGATGCATGGATCAGCGATATCAACAGTGCACACCCCCTGCGATCTCAGGCAACGATTCTTGAACTGCAATCGCTGCTGCTGCGAATCTGGTCCGATGCGGAAATGCGAGTCGAACACGCTGCGACGCATTCGAAGCGAACGCTCAATCAGGCTGATGTTTCCGCAGTGGAACGCATTGCCGCATACGTTGCACTTCACTATACCGAGCCGCTAACCATCGCCCAGATCAGCGACGCCACGGGATTGGCCAGTGGTTATGCAATGACTTTGTTTCGCAAAGTGTTCGGGCAGACGATGATGGAAAATGTACTTGACCATCGTCTCGCCCATGCTCAGCGACTTCTCATCAGCACAGAGCAACAGATTCTTGACATCGCCTTCGAATCCGGCTTTGGCTCCTTGAGTCGCTTCAATGCCGTCTTTAAACAGCATTGCAAATGTTCGCCACGGCAGTATCGAAAGCTCCATCGCGACGAATCCTTGCCGTTGAAAAAGTAATCGCAGGAAGAGAGATGCCGAAGGGAATACCGAACTTCTGCATCACAGCGAAGAGTGTCAGATCGACGGTTTCCTCGCCTTCCCCATCAAGAAACTTTCTTCACTTCGGCAAAAGATTTCAGAAACGAAATGATCGATGAAAACATTTTCTGGTAATCGGCGTTGAAAAAGTGCCCACCTATTTGATGGGATCGGCGTTGAAAAAGTTCCCACCATAACGAGCGGTTTCGTTAAGCTGCAGTAATTTGGCAAGCAGCGAAGCGAGGCCAAGGATGTTAACGGTGGAAGATTACGCCAAGATTCGTCGGGCTCATCGCGATGGGATGAGCATTCGCGCGATTGCTCGAACGTTCGGTCATTCTCGTCACAAGATTCGCCAGGTTCTGGAAGAATCGGAGCCGCGGGCGTATCGTCGCAGTCGTCCGCATCGGCCCAAGTTGAGCGAAGCGTTTCGAGATCAGATCGATGCAATTTTGCTGGAAGATCAGTCGGCTCCCAAGAAGCAGCGTCACACCGCGAAGGCCATTCATCGTCGTCTGCGAGCCAGCGGTTTTGCAGGCGGTTACGATCAGGTTCGGCGGTATGTAAAGTCGCAGCGAACCAGCCAACGCGAAACCTTCATTCCGCTGGTGCACGAAGCCGGTCAGCGAGCGGAATCGGACTTCGGCAAGATCTATGTCGACTTTCCGGAAGGTCGAGTTCACGTGTCCGTGTTGATTCTGACTTGGGCCTATTCGAATTGTACGTTTGCCATCGCCCTGCCGAACGAACGCGTGGAATCCATCCTGTTCGGCACGATGAAAGCGTTTGAATTTTTCGGTTGCGTACCGAAGGAACTTTGGTGGGACAACCCGAAGACGGTGGCGATCGAGATTTTGAGAGGACGAAATCGAAAACTGAATGACAAATATGTGTCACTCGCGAGCCACTACAATTTCGAACCGTTGTTCTGCATGCCGGCTCGAGGCAACGAAAAACCACATGTGGAAAATCGCGTCAAATATCTGCAACGCAATTGGGCGACGCCGGTGCCGCAGTTTGCGAATCTGGACGAACTGAACCAATACTTGTACCAATGCTGTGTCAACGATCAGCAGCGAACCGTCTCCGGCAAGAGCGAATCAATTGCTACTCGTTTTGCTCAGGATCGTCAACAATCATTGCCGCTGCCAACCGCGACATTCGATCCGGCAGTGCCACACGAACGCGAAGTCGACAAGTATCAATCGGTTCGGTTCGACGATTGTTATTACAGCGTTCCGCGAGGATTCGCGTTTCAGAAAGTAAAAGTCAAAGCGTACGTGGATCGCGTGGAAATTGTTGGCCTCGCGTCGCACGACTATCAACTGATCGCTCGGCATGATCGCAGTTACGCTGCCGGTTCGCACGTGTTGGACCCGCTCCATTTTTTGGAAACGCTCGAGCGAAAGCCGGCGTGCTTGGACCATACCGACGTGTTCAAAAACTGGAAAATCCCGCGGGAAATCACTGATTTACGTGCGTCGCTGGAAGATCGCCACGGTCCGCAGCCTGGTGCCAAGCAGTACATTCGCGTGTTGCAATTGCTGGCTTCGCATCCGACCGATCGAGTTTGCTTGGCGGTCCAACAATGCCAAACCGCAGGCGTCGTCACGGCGCAACGGATTGCCTTTCGCTGCGATGAACTCGAACAGAAAGCTCGCCGCTTGGAAACACGAAGTCGTTTGTTAGACAACGTCGACACTTCGTCAAGCGAACTTGCAGAACCACGCGAAACGAATTTGCGTGGCATTCCAGAAGTTTATGTTCCGCTACCGAACTTTGCCAAGTTCGATTCCTTTTTATCTCATGGAGGAGATTCCCATGCCCGTGAAGACTGCCGCGAGTTCACCTCGTGACCATGCGTTGCTGAAGACTAATTTGAAACAACTGCGCCTGCCGACGATGCTGGCGGAGTTCGAAAAGTTAGCTCGCGAAGCCGCCGAAACGAACCAAGACTACTTGGAATTCTTGTTGCGATTGACCGAACTGGAGCTGACCTCGCGTTCGGCCAACGCACTGGAGAATCGAATCAAGCAAGCGCACTTTCCCATGAAGAAAGATTTTGATTCGTTTGACTTTTCCGTTTCGCTCGGAGCGAACAAACAGAAGCTATTGGAACTTGCTCGCGGCCATTGGATCGACGAGCGAAGTAACTGCTGTTTGATCGGCGCCAGCGGCACCGGAAAAACGCACGTGGCGATTTCGCTGGGACTAGCGGCGTGCCGGTTGGGAAAACGAGTTCGCTTTTTCACCGCCGCGCATTTGGTCAGTCAGCTCGAAGCGTGTCAGCAACAACATCAGCTCGAACGGTTCTTGAAACAACTCGATCGCATCGACCTGCTGATCTGTGACGAACTCGGGTATCTATCGTTCAGTCGAGTTGGTGCTGAATTGTTGTTTCAGGTCTTCGCGGATCGGTACGAACGCGCGAGCGTTTTAGTGACCAGCAACTTGCCGTTCAGCGAATGGCAACAGATTTTTCAGGGTGACCGAATGACGTCGGCGTTGCTGGACCGGCTGACGCACCATTGCGAAATTTTTGAGATGAACGGCGAAAGCTACCGTTTCCGCGAGTCGATGAAAGAGAAGAAGAAGGAACGAAATCCACCCGCCGCTTAGTCGCGTCGAGCGAACTTCCGAACTTTCCGTTTTGCCAGATAGTGAACTTCTGAAGCTTCGGTTTCACCAGTCTGAAGCTTCGGTTTCACCAGGCAGTCAAGTAACTTTTTTGCGAAAATTTATTCCTGGGGTACCCCAGGAATAAATTCCAAGGATGCCTCCGGCACCCTATTCCCACTCCAATCAACAAACGGGTGGGAACTTTTTCAACGCCCACCCGGGTCCATTTTCAATGCCGATTACCACCGGATTTGGCACTTTTTGTCTACTCCAGCGCGTGGACCATTCTCGTCGAGCAGAGTGACATCCACGCGACTGATTCGATGAGAGAATCGAGCCAATGCTCTCGAGACTCGGCGAA
>JAGQOZ010000313.1 GCA_020426955.1 Planctomycetales bacterium | reverse complement strand
CGCGACGCTTCCAGTGCTCCGCCACCTTGTTGCCACTGAGCGCCCACGGCGATCGGAGAATCTTCAAACGTCTCCAGACCTGGCATGTCCTTTTCATTGTTCAGCTGGCCATCCAAGTAGACGCGAGCTGTATTGCCGTCAAACGTATACGCTAAATGATGCCAGACGTTGGCTTCAGGCGTGCCATTCCAACCTACGTCGTAATCATCGCCCCAATGACCTACGGCACCGTAGTCGGTGTTGGTGCCATAGTTGAAAGACATGTTTGAACCATCCGGTCCACCTCGGTCACCCCAGGCCACAATCGATTCTTCTGATTCAATGAAGGGATTAAAGACCCAAGCTTCAATGGTCGTGGTGGGGCCCAATCCGGTAAGACCGTCCGGTGCTGATGCGAACCCAGCAAAGGCGTCGAATTGCCCGTCCAGCCACACGACCGGTGTGGTTTCGACAAAACCGCTCATCGGCGCGCCAAACGCTTCTAGGTTTTCGTATGTTCCAGCGTTAGTCCAAGCCGCATCGCCCGTGGTGAACGTAGCTGCATCCAGATCCACAAATAATTCGCCTCCAATTTCAATGCTCCAGCCGGAGTTTGCTCTGGTCAAAGCCAGCGCCAATGCCAGCGCAATATAGGCACCTGCCTTCATGCTATTCCTCTGCTTCCTCATAGTGATGGTCAATCGGGTCAAACGGTTGCAAGATAATCTCGAGTCAAACAAACGGCAAGCGTTACGATCCTTTCGCGTCAGGATAGACTCACACTGCAGGAAAACTAAATGCAAAACGAGGCCACCGCGCTAAGCAGTGACCTCGTTCAAAAATTTTACATGCACCTGTTCGAACTCTTGGAATTCGAGCAAGCTGCAATAGGAAACAAGCGCTAGCGTCTTCGACGCAGCATAGTGACACTGGCCACAATCAGAACGAACAGAGATGCGTTTGGTTCTGGGACGGCGTTAACGGCACCGCGAGGCCCGAGTTCGAAGCCGCCGTCGGTAAAGGCTGCCACAAAGTCTCCGCTGTCGAAGAATCCGTCGCCGTTCCAATCGCCTTGGCTCCAGGTAGCCGCTTGTTGAGTTTCAAACAAACCAGCGCTGAAGACTTGGACAAAGTCACCGCTATTGAATTCGCCGTCTAGGTTGGCATCACCAATCCAAGTTCCGGCCAGATCTTTGACCCAAGCCAAGCGGTCGGCTTGGTCGACGGCGCCATCACCTGTCAGATCGAATTGAGCGTTGTTGGTGCCCAATTGGCTGGACTGCAAGTCCAAGTCGGCGACATCCAAAATGCCGTTGCCGTTGTAGTCGCCTTCGATTCCGGCGCCCAACAGACGGATATCCAGGCCGTTGAGTGGAACTTCGGTATCGCCGGCAAAGCGACCGTCAAACAGGATCATGACGTCGCTGGTACCGTCGGCCGTGAAGCGAAATGTAGCGGACGTTTGCAACAGATTGTCAACGGTTAAGCCGCCCACGCCACCGACCAGAAAATCGGCATTGCCAAACTGATCGGTCGAAACGAAGCCTTCTCCGTCACCGTTGTCGACAAAAATTTCGATCGATTCAGATTGATCAAAGTCCGGGTCCAAATGGAAACTGGTAACTTCGTAGTCACCGGCTGGCAGATCGCCCAACGTGACTCGAATTACCCCTTGATTGTTTTTGACCAAGTCTTCACCGGCAGCAATCAACGGAGCTTCGTTTAGAAACGCCAGCGGACTGTCACCTCGATCTCGCCAATCCAATCCACCGACGGGAGTTTCTGTTTCGTCCAGTGCTTCGATAGCAATGGTGAATTCGTCACCAAGCTTGGATGTCAGGGAAGTGGTCAGCAAATCCAAGCCGTTTTCATTGTGATTGCCGGCACCGATTTGACGAGAATCAAATTCGTCAATCAAACCGTCCGCTTCGCCTCGACCATTCAACGCTCCAATGTCAATGAAGCCGAAATTACCGACTACGTAGTCGCCCAGTTCGATCTCAATGGCATCTGGCCCGCGTCCAGGCTCCATGACGGCGATGCCGTACATGTTGTTGCCTGTGCCGCCTCGTTCAAAAGTATTGAATGTCCCCGCTTCTCCAAAACTCTTCTTCCAAATCCAGAACGACTGATTGATACCTTGGCCGGGGCCAATACCGTCCGCACCTTCATCAATGCCAATGCGTTGCCCCAAGAATTGCCAGTTATCATTAGCCAGCCATTCCGGCTGAGTTACTCGCGTGTCCATAAATACAAACGCGTCAACCGCTTGGCTGATGGTGACTTCCAATTCATAGTCCGCAGCGCCACGATTGTCATTCGCCGACATGACAATTTCAGCGCCAACCAGGTCCAATGACTCCAAGGTAAGTTCTTCGGTCAGGCCTTGATATTCATGCGTTCGATCCACGAAAAAAGGGACGTCTTCGTCCAGGACGCCGACTTCAAATTCGCCAAATTCCGGATGGTCAAAAACTTGACCAGTGAAATAAGCCGGGACTTCGTCAATCGCACCGAATTCCACTAAGTCTACAATCAGTGGTTCTGCCCATACAGTTGTTGATATTCCGAATGCAATCAAGATGCCGCACATCCGGTGTCGCCAATGTGTGTTTCGTCTCATCGATAGCCTCCAAGTGAAAAATTTCCCCGCTCCCAACAACAATGCTCTCCAGTCAATTCAGTCTAGTTGGAAGTTGCAAACCGGGATAGCGGTCGGTACGGCTTGCCGTTCGGATCTTGGCAAATTGCGTGGACCGGCAAATGTCTCACTTGCTTTGCGTTTTGTGGCACGAGATCATATGGGTTGACAATTTATGATGAGGCCCGGTGGGACAAGTTTTGAAAAAAGGGTGAACGAAATGATGTTGCGGTATGGCATGGTCTGCTTTGGGGCGTGGCTGTTATTGTGTGGTGTCGAATCGAAAGGTCGTGCCGCCGAAGGGGACGAACCGCTAACAATTACGGCAGATGTGGTGTACGGTCATAAGCACGGCATGGCGTTGACCATGGACGTTTATCAACCGAAGGACGCGAATGGGGCCGGTGCCATCTTCATGGTGAGCGGAGGTTGGTATTCCATCTGGGCTCCGCCTGAAAAAACCATGGGCTTTTTCAAGCCATTGTTGGATGCGGGATACACCGTTTTTGCCGTGCGACATGGTAGTAGCCCTAAGTTCGTGATCCCAGAAATCGTTCAGGATGTGCGCCGCAGTGTTCGTTTCGTTCGACTGCATGCCAAGGAATATGGCGTAGATGCCAATAAATTGGGTGTTTGTGGTGGCAGTGCCGGCGGACATCTTTCACTGTATTTGGCCACGACGGCCGACGACGGAGATCCAGACGCAGCGGATGAAATTGATAAGCAGAGTTGCCGAGTTGCGGCGGCGGTGGCCTACTTTCCGCCCACGGATCTGCGGCCGTATGTAAAACAAGATTCGCCGTATCGAACCAATTTTCCAGCCTTGCAATTTGAAGAAGACAAAGCCGAAGCTGTTTCGCCCTTGACTCAGGTCAGCAGTGACGACGCACCATCGTTGATGATCCATGGCGATAAGGACGAATTGGTGCCTTTGTGGCATAGCGAAAAAATGGAGCAAGCACTGGAAGAACAAAACGTAGCAACAGAATTAATCATCATCAAAGATGCCGCTCATGGCTTTGGTGGCGAAGATGCCAAAACGGCTTCGGATGCGTGGATTGCTTGGTTTGATCGATACTTGCTGGGCGAAGAAGCGGCCACTCCGGCGGCCAGCGAATGAGTTGGTGAAAATTCTTCTGTCAGGAGCGTATAAGTATGATGTTTCGAATTGCCTTGGTCCTTTGTTGCCTGTCGTTTAGTATCAGCTCGATCTTACCGGCCCAGGAGCCCGTTTTTTCAGGTCCGCAAGTTGGTGAAACACTGCCGAGTTTTTCCATTCGAAAAGTGCTAGGCGAAGACGCGGGACAAGACGTCGACCCAGTCGCCGATGCCGACGGCCAACCCGTTCTGCTGCTGTTCGTCCACGAAGTCACTCGTCCGTCCATCGCGCTGGTTCGCACGGTCTGCAACTATGCGGTTCGACGACAGCCGGATGGCTTGCAAACGACGGTCGTCTTTCTGACGTCCGATCCGAACGAAACCGAAGCGTTTGCCAAACGCGCCAGCCATGCGATTCCGGACCCCAAACAAGTGCAATTGGGTATGTCCATGGACGGATTGGAAGGGCCGGGTGCGTATGGACTGAATCGCAAAGTGACCATCACCGCCTTGATCGCTACCAAGAACAAGGTGACAGAAAATTTGGCGCTGATTCAACCGAACGTCGCGACCGATGCGGTAAAGCTGGGCGCTGCCATCGCAAAAGTATTGGGTGACGAAAAAGCCCCGACTCTGTCTGACATGGATCCGCAAGCGACACGAATGCTTCGCATGCCGGAACGCGGCGGCGCAAATGGCTCACCGGGAGTTGATGATGCTACGTTTCGTGCGAAGCTTGCGCCGTTGATTCGAAAAAACGCTTCAGAAGATGATGTTCGAAAAGCGGCGGACGCCATTGAAGCATTCGCGGCAGAGAATAAGGCGTTTCAAGAACGAGTGGCAGAAACCGCGAATCGGATTATCGATGCCGGTAAACTGGAAAACTACGGTACGCCTGCCGCTCAAGTGTTCTTGCAAAAATGGGCCAAAGAATGGACCGACGATGCGCAGGAACGCGGTGCCGATGCGCCATCTGCCAAGAATAGTGACGAATCATGAAACTTGCCGCGATCCAACGACGGACGTTGATGATAGTGGCTTGCTGGTCGGCGATCGTTTATGGACAGCGAATCGACTTGGCCACTCAAATTGTGCCGATTCTTTCCAAGTGCGGATGCAATTCTGCTACGTGTCATGGCAGCGCTGCGGGCCAAGGCGGTTTTCGTCTGTCGTTGTTTGGTGGCGATCCTGATTTTGATCACCAGCAAATGGTTCGGCAATATGCCGGGCGACGCATTGACTTTCGCCAGCCTCAGCATAGTTTGCTGGTGACCAAGCCGTCTGGTCAATTGGAACATGGCGGTGGTGTTCGCTTTGGGCCGGATGACCAGTTGGCTCGACTGTTGATCCAATGGATTGACGAAGGTGCGAACGCGAAGCCGGTTCGAATGTTGCAGAGAATTTCGGTGCAACCAGAGTCGATTGTGTATCACGGTTCGCTGCCCAGCGAACAGCCGCTGCAGGTGGAAGCGCAGTTTGCGGACGGGACGCTTTCCGATGTTTCGCCGTTGGTTTCGTTTGAGTCGTTGGACGAAGCAGTCGTTCAAGTCGACTCCCATGGCCGACTGACGTTGATTCGGCCCGGAATGGGGCACGTGCTGGTCCGGTTTGCCGACCAATTGGCAACGGTGCCCGTGATGATTCCTTTTCCGGGTTCGCCAGCGGCCAACTCGCTTCCAGGTGATCATGCGATCGATCAGCGTGTGCAAGCGGCGCTGAACGATTTGAATATCTCGGCAGCCGGCGTGGCGAATGACCATCGTTTTGTGCGCCGAGTATATCTGGATCTAATCGGCCGCCTGCCGACGCAAGCACAGAGTCAAGCTTTTGTAAATGACCAGGGAATCAACAAGCGAACCGAAATGATTGATTCGTTGTTGTCGTCACCCGAATTCGTAGAATATTGGACGCGTTGGTTTGCGCAACTGTTTCCGCTGGACCGCTTGCGACAAGATTCGGCGGCGGCCGAATGTTTTCAGGAATGGTTGGCCGATGCGTTACACACGAACCTTGGTTGGCACACGATCGCCCGTCGATTGCTGACCAGTGACGGCGATTCACATCAAAACGGAGCAGCGAATTTTTATCGATTCGCGGCGAATGCCAGAGACCAAGCAGAGTTGGTCAGTGAAACCTTCATGGGAGTGCGTCTGCGGTGCGCCAATTGTCACAATCATCCGCTGGATCGCTGGACGCAAGACGACTACCACGGGTTCGCTCAGCTGTTTGCGGACGTTCAGACTGGACGAATGGTTCGCTTCGGACAAACCGGCGAAGTCATCCATCCTCAAACAGGCCTGCCGGCGGTTCGCAAAATTCCTGGCGAAGTGACGGGCGAGTCGCCGCCGAATCGTCAGCAGTTTGTGGAATGGTTGCTGGATGCCGACAATCCGTACTTTGCCACGGCCATGGTCAATCGAATCTGGGCGGCACTGATGGGCCAAGGTTTGATTGAACCGGTGGATGATCTGCGAAGTACCAATCCTGCTTCGCATCCCGAATTGCTGCAGCAACTGGCCGACGATTTTGTTCGGAACGACTACAACGTGCGTTTCTTGTTGCGGCACATTTGTACGTCAGCGGCTTATCAGCGAGATTCGCAATTACAGGCCAGTCAGCTGAAGTATCGCATGCAGGCGGTTCGGCAATGTAAACCCATGCCGACAGCCGTGTTGTTGGACGCGTGGAGCGACGTGACTTCGGATGCGTCAGACGGTCCAGCTATTTCCAAGGGTTCGGTACAGGATTCGGACGCGGCAACTGCGGTGTCACAAGACGTGGACGGTTGTCTTCGCGACGAAACCTGTGTCACCGATTTCAATTCCATTGCCGGACAATTATGGTTGCTTAACGGAACACATTTCAATCAGTTGGTTCGAACCAAAGCGAACGCGTTGGCAGCCACCATGACCGATTCAGACGTGGACGAACGGACGATTCAGCAACTCTATTGGGCGACACTTTGCCGCGGACCTTCTGCTGCGGAGTTGGCTCGTTGGACACGTCAACTACGATCGACGGACGATGCGAATCAAATGGTAGGCGTCGCGGTGCTGGAGGATTTGCTGTGGGCACTGCTGAATTGTCATGAATTTCGGCATATTTATTGACGAACAACAATCACTGCGGTAACACACGCAACTTTGCGTCGTTTAACAATGCGGACTGACCTGCAAACTTCGCCCGGATAAACCAATTGGCACGGTCGCAGCAGAACACATTGCAGGACATGTTCGGCCGTCAGGTTAGTCGGAATTCGCTCGGTGCGGTGTTGAACTGCCGGGTGTGTGGTCGATGGATGGTACTGATAGCATTTCTTTTCGCCGTTTCCCCAGTAGGTTTGACAGACCAATGCAACGCACCATCCTGTTCTTAGGAATTCTGTTGGTGGCTGCTTTGACGCCCATGTTTTTGGCTCGGCAAGGTGATTCGCCGTGGCCATCGATTTTTCAAAACGCACCACCGAGTGGAGGAACTGCGACAGATGACACGGAAACCGTGGTTACTTCGGTAACCGAGG
This sequence comes from Planctomycetales bacterium, assembly GCA_020426955.1. GTDB lineage: Bacteria > Planctomycetota > Planctomycetia > Pirellulales > Pirellulaceae > JAGQOZ01. The sequence continues at coordinate 51 of JAGQOZ010000313.1, read as the reverse complement.
ATGCGCAGACTTCGACCGCTAAAATTGCGACGGATCCCAAGATTCAGAAGT
>JAGQOZ010000312.1 GCA_020426955.1 Planctomycetales bacterium | reverse complement strand
ATGCGCAGCATCTATTTGGTTCGATCGAATTTTGCTGGTGGCGCTATTGCTGGGACTGGGACTACTGCTATTCGCCAAGCAGGCCTCTGGGAAGCGTTGGGGATGGATCACCGTCGGCTGTTTGGTCGGGTTGGTGCTACTGAATCAGCAGCGTTTTCAGCCATGGGCCTATCAATTTCTGTTGATCATGCTGGTGATTCACACGCTGCCTACGCAACGAGCGTTCCTGTGGGTCCGCGCGTTAATCATTTCCATCTACCTGTATTCAGCATGGAATAAATTCGACTATCAATTCACACACGCCATTGGTCAACGCTTTTTGGAAACGGCGCTGCAATTGCTTCGCATCGATCCTACAAGCTACACGCCTGAAGCTCGGATTCGCATGGCGCATATCTTTCCTTTGGCTGAAGGGTTGGTGGGACTGGGGCTGTTGTTGCCGCCCTTGCGTCGTTGGGCAATTCCGATTGGCATGATGATGCATGCCGGATTGATTGCTATTCTTGGCCCGTTTGGGATGAATCACAACTGGGGCGTGTTGCTCTGGAACGTTCTTTCCATGCTGTACTTGGTTGTTGTGTTTGGCGGCCAGCGTTTGCCTAGAGAATCGACCAAGGTCGATGGCGTAGTTGACCGGCAGTCGCAGATCCCAAGGTGGCAGCGAATACTGATTGGACATGGCAACTGGCATGTAGTTCCGCCCGCGTTGGTCGTCTCGCCTGCGTTGGTAGTCCCGCCTAAAGGCGGGATGAGCGCAGACAGAACGCCGCCTAGAGGCGGGACTACTAACCAAGGTGATGTTCCGATATTGCATTTGGGCACGCTGGCGGTCGTACAGTTGATATTGATGTTGGCGTTAGTGTTGCCTGTATTCGAATCACTTGGTTGGTGGGATCATTGGCCGTCGTGGGGTTTGTATTCGGGGCGTTCGCCGCAAGTGGAAGTTTTGATTCCGGCAGACGAAATCAATCGTTTGCCACAAGACGCGCTGCCATTTCTCAGTGAGGCTCGAGCGAACGAAGCGTACCGGCGAATTCGTATTGCCGAATGGTCACTGGATGCCATTGCCGCTCCGATCTATCCGGAAGAACGTTTTCAACTGGGTGTTGCCCTGGCTTTGGCAGACGCCGGCCAAATGGATGACGTGTTGGTGTTCATCTATCATTCGCCGGACCGCTGGACGGGCCAGCGACGCCAAGAGTTCTTACAGAGCAAAAACGCAATCCAGGATCGGGCAGCCACGTTCCGCATGAACGCATTTCCCAGACGCGTTACAATGCGGGGGCATGATATGACGGGGCATGATTTGACACTGGAATAAACGATAGGCAGGAGTGGTGCGGATGAATATTGTGGTATCGGATACTGCGGCGGAGATGGGAAAACAAGCTGCCGAATGGGGTGCGGATGTGATTCGCCAAGCAATCGCGACTCGGGGCGAAGCAACCATCATTGTGGCGACTGGGGCTTCGCAGTTTACTGTGTTGGAAAATCTGGTGAAGCAACCTGGAATCGATTGGACTCGAGTAACCGGTTTTCATCTGGACGAATACATCGGGCTGCCGATGGATCATCCGGCGTCTTTCCGAGGTTACTTGAAGCAGCGATTCGTCGACTTGGTGCCGCTGAGCGAGTTTCACTATATTGATGGCGAATTCGATATTCCATCGGTCGAATGTGGCCGGTTGGCTGAATTGCTTCGCAAGAAAACGATAGATGTCGCCTTCGTCGGAATTGGCGAAAATGGCCATCTGGCCTTCAATGATCCGCCGGCCGATTTCGAAACGGAATCTCCCTACATTGTGGTTCAGTTGGACGAAGCATGTCGGCGACAACAATGGGGCGAAGGCTGGTTTCCGACGTTGGACGACGTTCCGCGGCAAGCGATCAGCATGTCGATTCGGCAAATCATGAAAACGTCGCATATCGTCTGTTCTGTGCCGGACCAACGCAAAGCGGAAGCGGTCGCCAACAGTGTCGAAGGCCCCGTCACGCCCCAAGTCCCCGCATCGATTCTGCAAGAACACGCCAATACGAATCTGTTCTTGGACGCTCCCGCCGCGTCTTTGTTGAAATCGATTCCGAATGGTTAGTGGCAAACTAACTTTGGCGTTCCACCGTACCAAAGCCTCGTGACGCACTTCTGCCCAGTCCGATCAGGCCAGGAAGATTCAGGTTGATTTCAAATGTGCCCACAAAGCCAATCATCGATTGGCGGTTTTGGTTGGTGCGAATGCTGCTGAGTCCGCTACAGTCGGCACGGATGTGGCCAGCGAGTGCAATGCCCAGTGACTTGCACATGCCTAAGCAGTTGCCGACCACGGTGCGATTGAGTTTTTCTCGGCGAAAGGCTTGGCTTCGGCTGCCGGTGTATTCTTGGAAATTCTTTTGGTTCAGCGCCAGCCAAGGTGTCACAAAGCGATACTTGATTGGCGTTGCGGTGGCTTCGATCGATTCGCATGTGGTTTCTAGATCGGATTGCAGCACAACGATTCTGTCAGTGCCAACTTGATGTGGATCCAGCGTTCGCCATGCTTGCTGCAATGATTCGCTCCCTTGGGCGATGCCAATCACATATGCAAAGCGATCGATCACTTTGAACTGGACGCGAGGATACTGAAAGGCGATTTCGTCCTTGGGACCGTGGTTGCATGCCAGTACTTGATCTTCAAATTCTTGCCCCAGGAAATCTCGCAGCAATGGAGTTTCCGCCGAACGAAGTTTTTGTTCCAGTTGCAATCTTACGGTAGTGAAAGATATCATGCGAATATTCGGATTGTGAAACTATAACGAGTTGCGTGGGGTTGTTATTTAGCTTGAAGAAATTGCACGGTCAGATCGGGAAAGTCCGAAAAGGCTCCGTGCGCGCCGGCTTGGCGAAACACGATTTCGTGCAAGTGCTGCAGATCGTTGGCAAAATCAGGCAGCGCATCTTGGCGAATCGTGTAGGGGTGCACGACTAAACCGCAAGTGTTGGCCGATTCCACCAAATTGGTAATGGTCACGGTTTTGTCTTTCAAATGTGCCAGCAGCGAAAGGGGCGGGCCGATGCCATCGGCGTAGGCCGCGATCTGTTTTAGCTGATTTTCTGTTTGTGACAAATCAATGTCATCATGGGAAAGGAGCTGTACCAGCTTGAGTGGCGATTTTAGTTCGAACCGAATTCGCTTGCATTCGTCAAAGTCAAAGCATTGCAGATAGGCGTTGCTGGTTCGGTCTTGATAACCATATTGTTCTAATGTGCGAAGGACAATGGCCGTGGCGTCCTTGCCTTCACGACGATGCCACGCGGGTGCTTTGATTTCCGGATAGATGCCGACATCGCGACCTGATGAACGATTCAGTCCTTGGATGAATTCGATTTCTTCGCCAAGTGTCGGAATGCGTAGCGAAGTGGGCGTGGTGGGGAACCGATGCGGGAAGACGGCTTTTCCTGTTTTCAGATCAATGCGTTCGTGAACCGCCAGAGACTGGATTTCGGCCAGCGTAAAATCAATGGCGTAAAAACGACCGTCGCTGCGTTTGCGATTAGGAAAGCGCTGTACAACATCTGTGACGGTATCTAAATGAATGTCATGCAAGACAATGGGCTGATTGTCTTGGGTGATGACAACGTCCTGTTCCAAAAAGTCGGCTCGTTGTCCAAAGGCCAGCGCTTTGGCCGCCAGAGTGTGTTCGGGCAGGTACCCCGACGCACCTCGATGAGCAATCACGATCGGACGAACGATGGGCGATTGTGCCATGGCAACGGTTTCCCAGCAGCAAGATACGAAGAACACAGAAATGGATATCGATAGTAGCAGACGCCGCGCAACAAAAGTAGACATAGGGCGAAAGATGTTATTCGGCGGGCGGAGTTGAATTCTCTGAATCGGCCGGCTTGTCTGTGGGATTCGCATCATCCGTTCGTTCCTCTTTCTGTGCTGTGCGGACGGCGGGATCGTCTTCCTTAGCAAACAGATTATTCATGAGCTTTGATTGGAGTTCCGCCGACATCACGGACGGAGACCGGAAGGCTTGTTCCAAAGATTCTACTTCATGCGATGACATTCCAAAGGCGGGTAGCTTTTGGCCGGCAAAGACGGTGCCGTCATAGATTTCGCCTCGTTGGAACGGTCCAGCACCTAGGATCCAATTACTTTGGGCTCGGCTCTTGACTACCGACAGTCCCGATTGCCAGACCGGCGACTTGGATTCTCGGTGATAGGCAAAGACGGCTACTTTGGTGGCCGCCAAGTCATAGGTTTTTCTAGCCAACGAGACTTCGGGCAAAGCAGGTATTGGAGCACTAGCACCGACAATACTGGCTGCGGTGCTGAGCGAATTGCTGGCCGGAATGCCAAAATTGACTTCGTTGGAATCGGTACCCAACGTGCCGACTCGAGCTTCCGCCACGAAGTCCGCTTTTTCGCGATCATCTTGCAACAGACAACCGGCCAAGACCATTTGCTGTCGCAAGGAACTGATGATGTAGTCCGCGTTGACGACCCCTTGCGTCTTCAGCGTGCGGACATACTGCGTGTCTAAAAAGACGGTCTCACCGGCCAGTGGCGAAAAATCAATATGCGCCACCGCTCGGTCCACAGCGTCTGACATCAAGAGTTGTTCGGTTGCCAGTTTTTCGCGAGTTGTACCGCAGCCTGCTAGGCAGACGATGATCAGCAGCACTACCAGTCGTGACACCGCGGCGCGTATTTGATGCGCAAACATACCGACCGAATGTTGATGTGGCGAATTGGCAATCATACGAATCTTCAAGGGAAGTTGAATTCGGCAAAGTCGAACGAAGGTTTTAAGGTGGGTGCAACGCGTTTCGTTCGCTTCATCATCCCGGCGAGCGAAGTCAATTACGACGTGGCAGTCGATCGTGTTCGCTCTTATACATGGAAACCGAGCGTTGCGACGAGATCAGTCTGGATGACGCCGTGCCAGCGAGGTTACCTTGCGTCAGGCTAGCACTGGCATTGCTGTCATGTGATGGCGGTGTTTGTTTGTCACGAATCTGAAAAAACTAAAGTGGACACAAACGCCGGATCGTACTATTCTGCTGGCAAGATACCATGCCGGTTGCGGAGGGCAGGCGGCATGGAACCATCGCCGAGCAGGCGGAATTTTAGGAACGCAGCCACAAGGACGGTGGCCGTTTGCAGATTTTGAAAGGACTCAGAATGAATCAAACTCCCGCAGCCATTTTGGTATTGGCATCTGCCGTCTTCTGTTTTGCGGCAAACTTTAACAACAGCCGAGTCGATTCGCCGACGCCAACAGTGTTTTACTTAGCCGGATTCACCATCGGTATTTGGGGCGTGCTGGCACTGATCAGCGCCGTGGTTCGCGAACGCGAATGGTTCATCGACAGTAACGCTCGCTTGGATGTCTTTGATCGCATTATGGTGCGCGAACCCAAGGTTGCTCGAACCGTGCGCTCCACCGCTGCTGAACGCGTGATGGATTTGTCACCCGATGTCCAAGCACAGTTGAACGTTGCCGCTCAAATGGAGGGCCGAGAACGCACTGACATTTTGGAAGAAACCTTGCGTCGGCATTTGCCTAAGTATTCGCAGACTTCTCGAGTGGCATAGCGGCATCGGTCGCGGCGGAACGATAGTATGTTTTCACAAGCACGCAAAACCATGCGTGCTTGTTTTCTTTGCAGGAATACCATTCGTCGGGGCGTAGGGTGAAAAACAGTCTTGGCGGTGCTACCCGCCCTGTGGTTCTGTTATACTCGGCCAGTGTTTTGCCAGCCGCAATTCCGCAAAAACGCCACTTCCCAAAGAAAAGCAGACTCCATGACTCAAAAGAAGAAACCGGTTCCCGGCCAAGTTGTCAGCAAAGTGGATACGCAGCAGTTGCAGCATTTTGTATCGGAGATCAAATCGGCGGAACAGCAGGTTGGCGAACACATCATTCGTGCTCTTCGCCACGATGACACGGTTGCCGTGTTGACCACGGTAGTCGTAGCGCCGAATGGTTCGCAACAACTGGTCTCGGCAGCCTTGGATCCTCGTCTCATGCAAGAAGTCCAGAATTTGATCATGGAAGCGGCCGACGAGCGCGAAGACGAAGAGCCTTGCATGGGCTTTCATTGTTTGGTGAGACCCAAAAATAATCAGCAAGATCCGCCGGCCGCCGATTGAATCTGGTTGCGTGATTTTTGCGTTTGGATTTGTAAGCATCAGTAGGACGAACTGGAAGATATGTCTAAGTACAAAACGACTCCCGAAGAAACGTCTGGTTTGCCACGCGGCGTCAAATACATCATTGGCAACGAAGCGGCGGAAAGATTCAGTTTTTACGGGATGCGAACCATTCTGGTCGTCTTCATGACCCGCTATTTGCATTTGATGAGTGACGGCGGCGTGGGCGGTCCAATGACCGGTGCCGAAGCGAACGAAGCATACCACAATTTTGTCACGTGGGTCTATTTCTTTCCGGTGATTGGTTCATTGCTTTCTGACATCTTGATCGGCAAGTATCGCACAATTTTGTGGCTGTCGATTGTCTACTGCTTTGGTCACTTGGCATTGGCGTTTATTGGTGAAGGAGGTCTTTCGGCCGAGCAATGGATGTGGGTGGGGTTGCTACTGATTTCGATCGGCGCCGGCGGGATCAAGCCCTGTGTTTCGGCGCATGTGGGAGATCAATTCGGCAAAAGAAATAGCCACTTGATGACTATGGTGTACCAGTGGTTTTATTTTTCGGTCAATCTAGGTTCCACTCTTTCCACCGCGTTGACTCCTGTCTTGCTGAAGTGGTATGGGCCGCACGTGGCCTTTGGCGTTCCCGGCGTCTTAATGGCGCTGGCCACACTCATGTTCTGGATGGGACGTCACGTTTTTATTCACGTTCCGCCCAGCGGCATGAAGTTCTTTTCGGAAACGTTCAGCAAAGACGGCCTATTGGCGTTGGCCAAACTTTCCATTGTCTATGCGTTTGTGGCCGTTTTTTGGGCAGTTTTTGATCAAACGGGTTCGTCCTGGGTCTTGCAAGCCGAGAACATGGACCGTCGATTCTTGTGGGTCGATTGGCTGGAATCTCAGATCCAGGTGGTCAATCCCATCCTGGTGATGGCATTTATTCCGGTTTTTCAGTTTGTGATCTATCCCAATGTGGAAAAAGTCTTCCGTTTGACGTCGATTCGCAAGATTGGAATTGGTCTGTTTCTAACGGCCGGCAGCTTTGCGTTGTTGACGGTGGCGCAAGGTTTGATTGACCGCGGGCAGACACCTTCGATTGCATGGCAGTTATGGGCGTATGTCCTGCTAACGGCTGGTGAAATCATGATTTCGATTAC
>JAGQOZ010000311.1 GCA_020426955.1 Planctomycetales bacterium | reverse complement strand
ATGACGACTGCAGCGTTCGTCTTTGACAACAATCTGGTTGGTTGGAGCTCGTCCAATGGTGACGGTTCGCCCCTCTACCAGACGAAAAACGTCGGTCCATTTCGAACCTTCCCGAATAACCAAATATGCCAACATAGAAAACCAACAGTTCTGTATTTTTTACATTACTAGATTAGCCAACTTGACGTGCTTGAACATTGAAACTGCGAATCAAGTGGAAGTGCAGCAGAATTGTACACATCTGACTTACATTAGTCGCGAGAATACTTGAAATTCAAGCGGATAAATGCTGGAAATTGGGCGGTGTTTCCTGAGCTGGGGATACGTGCGCGTTAGAATCGGGATGAACCGGCTGGATTGAAGTTTTCTTGAAAATTCCAGGTGGCAAAGGTATCTTAAGACAGGTCTAGTAAGATAGATAAAGCGTGGCGAGCTGTAGGTATTCTGCGGCTTTCTCTTTACGGGACATTTCTAAGAGGCTTGAACCCCCCAAAGTGCGAGGCGGTTCACGCAAGTTACGGAGCTCCATTATGCAATCCCTTCGTTCCTGCCGAGTTGCCGGATTGGCGATCTTTGCAGTGCTTTTTTCGCAATTCAGTTCGCCGCTGCTGTACGCAGGTGGTGGATTTTTCCGAAACGGTGCGGTTGGTGGCGTGGCCATTGATGCGAGTGGTGTTCTGAGCCAGCCCACAGTCGAAGCCACTCAGTCCTTGGTCAAAGCCATGCAGGGTCGCATGACAGACGTACCAGCAGAAGCGGCACAATCGACCGAAATGCGAAAGATTTCACTTCGCCAAATCAACGCGGCCATTGAAGCTTCGGCGACCAAGGAAGTTCGTGATCTTCCGGACGAAATCAAGTACTTGGCCGGAATTCAACGAATCAAATACGTCTTCCTTTATCCCGAAAGGAATGACATTGTCTTGGCTGGGCCTGGCGAAGGCTGGACACTGGATCAAGCAGGCAATGTTGTGGGCGAAACTTCGGGCCAACCGGTCTGTTTGCTGGAAGACCTGATTGTGGCTTTGCGAAGTTCCGAAATGGCTCGGCAAGGTGGCATCAGCTGTTCCATTGATCCTCGTCCAGAAGGCGTGGTCGCCATGCGGAACTACTTGGAAGGCAAGACCTACCAGCCTCAAGTTCTGGATGGGATTGCTCAATCACTGGGCGACCAAATGATCACCGTAACCGGCGTTCCACAGACCAGCCATTTGGCTCGAGTCCTTGTGGCCGCGGATTACCGCATGAAGCGAATCGCTATGGGATTGGAAGATTCACCAATTGCTGATCTGGCGAGCTTTCTGTCGATGATGCAAAACAGTCGAGTTCGCTTGACCAATATGATGCCTCGCTGGTGGTTGGCCACCGATTACGCTCCATTGTCCAAAAGCGAAGACGGCTTGGCTTGGGAACTTCGCGGACAAGGCGTAAAAGCCATGACCGAAGACAGTTTCATGGATGCCAACGGTGTGGCACAGCAAGCCGGTCAAGCCAATCCGATTGCCCAGCAATGGGCCGACGACATGACCAAGCATTTTGAAGCATTGTCCAAGCAAGAAGCCATCTTTGGCCAACTGAGAAATGCCATGGATATGTGTGTCATTGCCGCTTTGATTCAAAACGAAGACATGTTGGCAACGGTTGGCTGTGAATTGCCTATGATTTACCAATCAACGGGTGCCGAAATTGAAGTTCTAAACGCGCCCAAGTCCGTGGGAACTCAGTGCTCCGTCATGAAGCGAGGCCGGGACTACATCATCACCGCGTCGGGCGGCGTTTCCGTCGATTCGTGGCAAGCGGCGACGACATCGCAAGTGAGTCCTCGTCTCAGCAGCGTACGGTCACAAGTCGAATACAAGCCAGAAGGATTCTGGTGGAACTAGTCTCCGCCAGATTCCAGCTTTAATCGAAAAAAAGGGCGAACCAATCTGGTTCGCCCTTTTTATTTGACGCTTCCGACAGCTATTCGCCGTGCCAGCCAGGAATGAGCGAATCAGTTGGCCGTCGTTCCGTGTTGTCGTGAGACAGGATGCGGTTCGAACCAACAAAGTAGCAATGGTGTCGATCGACCACCAAATTGTAAGCTTCTTGCTTCGAACCGCCCGTAATGGCCGCAATCTTTTGCGGTCGGTCCAGCGAATGCAACACCATGCCGGACTTCAGGTCTCGAGCAATCATCCAGCCATGCCCCGAAACCCAGAACGAATGGCCAGGTGTGGCTTGCAGTTGCTGGCCATCGGCGGTTTGAATTTCCAATAACTCCCCAGGCGGACGCACTGTCGTTTCCAGTACCATTCCCAATTCGATTGAACCGGTGGCTATGTTTTGCGTGACGACACGATCACCGACTCGCATTTGCTCGATGGCCCGAATTCCACTATCTGTCCAAACCAAGGTTCCTGCCGCGAAACACTCGTGTCGCCGTTGTGTGATTTGCTGAAGAGTCGGTCCGCTATACAACAGCGGTGTTGTTTCAATCAGTTCATCGTCACGAGAATATCTCACCGCTTGCTCTTTGGGGCCAGTCATCGTTACTTCATTTTGTTCGTCCCACCAGCTCCACCATTGATCGGCAACGGCTGGCAGTTCTGCACGAGTCGCAATCCGCAGTGCTTCGCCAATTCGACGATTACGCAGGCGAATCCATTCATTCTGCGCTTCCATTGTTTGCTCACGCTGCCGAACGGTCTGCTGGATGTCACGTTGAGCTCGAATTCGAGCCTCCAATCGTGCAAATTCGATCAACAGATTGGCATTCGCCGGCACAGGAATTCCACCGTCTTCGGTTAGAACGGCTTGCGGCCGACGATCGTAAACTTTGTCCAAAACGACAACCTGTTCATGGTCGCGAGATTCACGCACAAATTCATGTCGGTAAGTAATCCGGCCATTGGCCAAGATAGAATTCATCCGCGAAACGATCTGGCCGGACATTTCTGAAATCAGCATCGGCACGTAGTGATCCAGCGGGCGAGTTTGCAAACTGGAAGCCGCCGTTTCGCGAACTATTGGGAAGCTGGCCAGCACCGAAATACGAGCCAGCGAACCAGATGTCACAAGATCGTCTCGTTCGGCTATCAGTGACACCAATTCCTCTGCGATATTCGGTTCCGAATTGAGCACAAAGATTTCCAAGGCAGCCAGCGCCGAACGATCCAGCATGTCACGCAATTCCGTTCGGGCGTCTTCGGCCGCGCGCTGCGAACCGCGTCGAAACTTGGCAACCGATCGTTCAATTCGTTCGCCCCACCTGCGCCACGCCGCTTCATATTCATCTGGCAAAAACGCGTTTTCACTCGAATTAGCTTCGACCCAGCGACCGTTGACTTGCCTGCGCCCCAATCGTTGATTCGCTTCTTCATGATCCGATTGCAATTGGACCACGCGATGCAAATGTGCGGTTTCTTCGTCAAACAATTTGCGACTGGCACACCAGTTGGCCAATGCCAGCTGGGCAGCCGCCGTGTCCGCCGTTTGGTCTCGTTTGCGAACATACTGCATTCGAATCCGATTCGGCTGTTGCTGGTCCATCCAATCATCTACGGCCACCCAATCCTTGTCCACTTGTAGAAATCCGCTGCGGTGACGAGCCAACCGATGGTCTTCATCCAGCTGCAGAGCTTCAGCAAGCAATGCATTGCGAGTAGCTAAGTCACCACCGATTTCTCGGAACTGAGCTTCTCGAACCAATTGATCTGCCGTCTCGGTGCCTTCGTTGGCCTGCGTCATGCCGCCTGCCAATAAGATCAGAGACAACCAGGAGATTTTTTCTTTGCACATTGTTCTTCCTCCTTCAAACTGTCATGGTAGAACAGCCGGACGAATCGTGTCAATTTTTTTGCACTAGCCATGAATTACGATTACACACAATCATGAATCGTTGGCGTGTGACGTCGATTCTTTCAGGGCAGTCAACGCTATTTGTGGGCGGTATCGCGAGAAGGGCGCGAACCGGCATGAGCCGGATAAAATTTTGCCAATTGTCGCGGCGGAACACCTGCGAAGTACGCTGCCAGCGTAGCCCAGTTGCGAAGCGTCTGTCGCACAATTCCGTGCTGTTGCCAACGACGACTACTGATGTGGACTGGCCCGGGCAACATGACCAAGTGACCATGGCGTCTTACTTGTCGAATTAGCTGCACATCTTCCATGAGCGGCAGTACGGGAACACCGCCGATCGCCTCCAGCACTTGGCGACGGACAAAGATGGCTTGATCACCGTAATACAGCCCAAGCCGATTCGCTCGCCAAGCATTCCCCGCTTCGATGAGGCGAAAGACCGAACCGTCATGTTCGATTCGCTGTCGAAAGCCACCGCCAACAATCTGCGCCGCCGAATGGGAACTCAGTTCGCTCCGAATCTGATTCAAACAGCCGTCGCTCAAAACGTTGTCGGCATGCAGGAACAAGATCACTTCGTTGCTGGCCCGTTCCACACCCGCGTTCAGTTGGTGGCCTCGCCCTTGTTTCGCCTGTACCACGCACGCGGGTAATGATTGCGCAATCTGCATGGTCTGATCGGTGCTACCACCGTCCACAACAATGACTTGATCTGCATCGTTACGCACCGCTGATTGGATGGCCGCGCCGATCCGAGTCGCTTCATTCAAAGTGGGGATGATTACTGAAATTTGCACGGTCATAGCGATTAATCAGAGGCCATCGAGGTTTTATTTCTGCGTCAAATCTACAGAAATCGCCGAGTCGCCAAAAGCGGCAATTGAGCCAAGTAGCAACGACGCCGTATAATTTGCGGCGTAAATCGTTGCTTGGTCGACACGACATCCTACTGCTCAATTCCAACAGGCCGAACCATTTCCCATAATTCCCAGTAAGGCGCGGACAAGATGAAGCTTCGAGTTGGATTGGTTGGGATGGGACAAGACTGGGAATCTCGACACGCACCGGCCTTTCGAGCACTCAGTGATCGCTTTCAAATCACGGCTATCTGTTCTGGTGTGGCATTACGAGCCGAACGAATTGCCGCCGAATTCAATTCTGTGGCGGTAGACGGATTTCGAGCGTTAGCCCGGCGAGAAGATGTGGATGCGGTGATGATTCTTTCGCCCGAATGGTACGGATCGTTGCCGATTCTAGCCGCGTGCGAATCTAGTAAGGCCATCTATTGCGCCCCAGCGTTTGAAATGGGGTTGGAAGAAGCTCGTCGAGTTAAAAGTCGAGTGGAAGAAGCAGGGGTGGCCTTCATGGCCGAATTTCCTCGTCGACACGCCGCTGCCACGCTTCGCCTTAAAGAACTGATTGCTACTCGCTTAGGCAATCCGCAATACGTTTTTTGCCACTTGCGCAAGGCCGTCCCTGAAACGCACGAAGGCAACAAGAAGTCGGCCGTGCGCATCGCCAATCGAGCTCTTTTTGAACTGGTCGATTGGTGTCGTTACGTCGTCTCCGAACCGGTAACTTCGGTTACCAGCGTTCGAAAGAACAAAGGAGACTTCTACGGCGGTCACTACCAAACGGTGTGCTTGGATTTTTCACAACGAGACCATTGGGGCAGCGGTCCACTGGCAGAAATCTCCTGCGGTCACTACATGCCGTCCGGCTGGAAAGAAGCGATCACGTTCAGGCCGCCCGCCGCCATGCAAGTTTGCTGTGACAATGGTGTGGCATTTGTCGATTTGCCAAATTCGCTGGTCTGGTTTGACGACGCCGGCCGCCACATGGAATCGCTTGAATCGGAACGTCCGATTGGCGAACAAATGCTTTCGCTTTTTCATCGTTCCATCACCAGCCTCGTGCGGCGACGCAACGATTTGGAAGATGCCTATCAGGCCATCGAAATTGTGCTCAACGCCCAACGCAGCGCCATCGAAGGCCGACGGATTGAAACCGAATTGTCTTAACAAACGGTAGTGGACAAGGTTACGAGTCCCTTAGAGCGAATCCGTACCGTTCGAATATGCGAATTAGGCAGATAATTCCGCCAAACGACTTTTCCGCTGGTCGTTGCCAATTGACCGGCGCGGCGTAGGATTAGATGGGTTCGCCGAACAATAAACTTCTTTGGAGTATCGCAATGTCGCTTCGTTTTCTATCTAAGATTGCAGTCGTGTCCGTGGTTTTGGTAAGCGTGCTTGATTCGCCCGCGGTCGCTCAACGCGGTGGTCGAGGTGGGCCGGGGCGCGGTGGCTATGGTGGAGGTTACCGTGGTGGCTCGGGTATTTCCATCTCCATCGGCGGTTTTGGGGGCGGAGGCGTTTACGGAGGTTATGGTGGCTACGGCGGCTTTGGTCCAGGGCTGAGCCTGAGTTATAGCTCGGGTGGTTACTATCGAGGTGGTTACCCGTCCGGTTTCTATCGACCGTATGATTTTCCGTCGTACTATGCGGCTCCTTCGGCCGTATACTTTCGAGCGGTTCCGCGTGCTGCAGTTCCCGTTCCCGCACCAATGGCAGCGGCGGGCTATGATTCGTACCGAACACCTGCTGCCACCTACCAAACTCCCATTTTTGAAGGCGCCGACTCGCCATCTCATGCGACCGCTCGTCCCATTACCGAATTCAACGAAGCGACCCCGTTGCGTCCCGGCATGATCCTGCCCGATGGTTCCCGAGTCATCTCGGTAGGGCCCGTGACCGCTCCTGCATCGTCAGAGACCGACGATCGCGAAGACATTCCGCCACCCGAACCGACGCCGGAATCCGACTTGCCTTAGGTTTTAAAATTTACCGATTACCGAACACAAATAGGTTGCATTCGCCCGCGCGAATTGCCTATACTTCCCCCAGTTCTTCTCGTAATCACATCTAGAACTGGGGGTGCTTTATGTCCCGACGTTTTTCTGCAGCTCCAACGGCATTGGTTCGTCAATTTCGAACGAAGTTGGGCTTTACCATCGTCGAATTGCTGGTGGTCGTCGCCATCATCGGCATCCTGGTCGCCATTATATTGCCGTCGCTGGGTGCCGCTCGCGAATCAGCTCGGCGCACGCAGTGCTTCAACAACTTGCGGAACCTGGGCGGTGCCACGCTGAATTACGTGGCGGCCAAGCAAAAATATCCGCCAGCGGCCACCATGCGAACCGGCAGCGTGCCTGGTCGAACGTTGGATCCAACTCGGCACAGTTTCTTGACTTTTCTATTGCCGTATTTTGATCAGGCGAATCTGTATCAACAGATCGATCTAAGCCAAGACTGGAACAGTGCCAAAAACGAACCACTGACCAAGCAGAACCTCGGAGGCGTGTTGCTGTGCCCGTCGGCGCCTAGCGGTCGCGAAGACAAGCACGCCAGCGATTACAACGCGGCAGTCCGAGTTGATTCATCGGAGAAATCGGGGATCGGACAGCTGATCCAAGCGGGATTGGTGCAAGATCGTTCCAAAACATCTGGGCCGAATTGGGGCAACGGCT
>JAGQOZ010000310.1 GCA_020426955.1 Planctomycetales bacterium | reverse complement strand
AGGTTGGAAAGATCGCCTTTGGGATCGATTACAATCACCGGAATATGGTCAATGGCGGCTTCTTCAATCAGGCCGACACCTAACCCCGTCTTGCCGCTGCCGGTCATCCCCACCACGACGGCGTGAGTCACAAGATCCTTGGAATCGTACAAAACGTATTCTTCGGACCGTTGTCGACCTTCCAGGTTATATTCCTTGCCCAAATAGAATGCACCCAGCTTTTCGTAAATATCGCTTGGTGTTGTCACGCCACTTTCCTCCATGGATTCCAGGTTGTTGTTCCGGGTGAATGATTGAAAGAACATGTCATAACCGATTTCCTCGCAAATTTTAATGGCGGTTTAGCGTGATTTTGCTGTCAGGCAGACCCAGGTGGATATGAACGCAGGCGGAAGTAATCACCGTTTCCGAATTCATGGTTTCCGCCAATAGTGTGTGGATAATCGCAAATATCCGAAGGATCGTTGGGGCTGCCGGTGGGGCAAACTACATTTTCGTACTCTACTTTCATTTCCTTTCGTAGGACCGCCGGCGCGATGAGAATTAGTACGCAGATTGCCGTTCTGGCCGCTTCGTGTGTTGCATTTCTGGGAATCGCCATTTCTTTGATTTGGTTGCGTTCCAACCATGCCATCCACCAAAAGCAGGAACAGCTTGCCGATTTACAAGCCATTGCCATGGCAGAGTCACTTGGGAAACAGATTTCCGCAATGCGTTCAGTCTATACCCAACGGGTTTCGGCACAGCTAACGGATGCAGAACGATCCGAGCACCGGTTTCCTCACCCAGCTGAACTAACGACGCAAGTTAGCGACGAAATGAAACGTCAAAGTGACAATCAGCACGCCACATTTGTGTTGCGAAGTAAATGGAACGTCAATCCGCAGAATGGACTACAGACCGACTTCGAGCATCAAGGATGGAACGCATTAATGCGTAGAGTGGAACAGGCGAATTCGGACCGGATTGAACCGTTTTGGGAACGCGGCGTTGCGGACGATGGTGCGCCTGTGGTTCGAGTCATGCTGCCCGATGTGGCGAACGCCCAGAGTTGTGTTGACTGCCATAATCGCCTTGCGAATCAAAATCACGACAAGGTTTTCCAACTGGGAGACCTGATGGGTGTCATTGTCACCACCGTTCCCATTGCCGAATCTCAGCGAATTGCCGCCGACTTGGTGTCCGCTCAACGTTCCGCCAATCGATGGATTTGGGGCACCATCGTTTTTGGAATTATCATCTCATGTGTCGCCAGCTTTGTGGTGGGGAAACGTATCGGCATGCCCATTGCCATGGCCGCCAAGTATGCCAAATCCATTGCCACGGGCAACCTAAAAGACCAGCATCACATGGCGGGTAACGGTGAAATTGCGATCCTATTTGAATCCATGCACGACATGCGCCGCAGCCTGTCCTCGGTGGTTCAACAGCTGACGCACGATGCAGTGGTACTGAATTCATCTTCCGTGCAACTTTCCAGCATAGCCAGTGACTTGGCCTGCGAAGCCAACGACGCCACCATCCAAACCGGAACGGTCGCTTCGGCAGCGGAAGAAATGGCCGTGAAAATGAAAAGCGTCGCCAAGTTGACCGACGAAGTTTCGTCCAACGTTGCCTACGTGGCTCAGTCCATTGACGAAATGAATGCGTCTATCACCGATGTCGCTCGCAATGCAGAACAATCCGCGTCCGTAGCGTGTCAAGCCGCTGATCTTGTGGAACTGAGCAATGCCAAAATCACCGAGTTGGGGACGGCCGCGAGTGCCATTGGCAAAGTCATTGAAGTAATTGAAGACATTGCCGATCAGACCAACCTATTGGCGTTGAACGCCACCATCGAAGCAGCTCGAGCGGGCGATGCCGGTAAAGGGTTTGCCGTTGTCGCCACGGAAGTGAAGGAACTGGCCAAGCAAACGGCTGCGGCCACGGATGACATCCGAGGTCGCATTGAAGGAATTCAGACATCCAGCGCCGACGCAGTGGAGGCTATCCAAGAGATTAGTGCGGTCATTCAAGATGTGAGCGCCGTCTCGAAGTCAATTGCGGCCGCAGTGGATCAACAGAGTTCGACGTCAAAGGAAATTGCCAAAAGCATCACTAAAACCGCTTCGTCCGCCGACGAAGTGGCGCAAAGTGTCCGAGCATCTGCCGAGGCCAGCCAAGCGATTACTCAGAATATTGCGCGAGTGGACAACGTGCTTCGAGAAACCGCGCGAGGTGCCGAAGAGTCTAAGGCAGCCGGCGACGAATTTGGGCGTTTGGCCGAACAAATCCAGGCGTTGGTCGTGCGGTTCGAAACAGACGATACTTCGCTGGAGCATTCCGTTTCGGCGTAAAAAAACGCAGCAGCCTGCTTTTGGGGCCTACCGCGTTTTCCGTCTTGCGAATCTTCTTTTGCTTGGCTTATCGCCTACGCACACAGTACCAACACGCCAGCAACAGGATGGCCGGCAGGAATGGACTGGATGGTTCTGGAACCGCCGCCACGCCACCTCGCGGCCCGATCTCAAAACCACCATCGGTGAACGCGGCCACAAAGTCGCTGCTGTTGAAACGGCCGTCACCCGTCCAATCCCCTTCGTCCCAGGTGGCATCCAACTCTTGCTCGAATTTGCCGGCTGTAAAGACGGCCACAAAGTCACTGCTGTTGAATTCTCCGTCTAAATTGGCGTCGCCAATCCAGGTGTTTTTTAGATCGACAATCCAGGAATTCAAATCGTCTGAATTCACCAAGCCATCTTCCGTGAGGTCAAAGCTGGCGGGATTGCTGTTCGATTGAATGGCACCTGCCAGCAAGTTGATATCGGCCAATTCCAATGAACCATTCGCATCAAAATCGCCGGGATCACTCGTGACTCCACCACCGGCAATCAACGCGTCCAACTCTTCTTCCGTCAAACTGGGATTTTGCGAAAACACAAACACGTCAATCGAAGTGCCTCGTTCACGACTGGCAATGGAAAAATCCAACGCCACGCCGGTGTCTTCCACTCCGTAGAACACTTGTCCCAAATCGTTGTTCCAATTCGGAGTATTCCAATGATATTGGCCTTCCATGCGTACTTCACCCAACAGGCCTTCGGCTTCGCATTCTTCCAGAGAAAGACGCCAAGGATCTTCGTCAATGCGGCAACCGTCAGCCGGTGTGGCACCTAGCGAAGAAAACGGAATGAAACCGTCTCGAGTATCACGCAAGGTTTGTTCGGTTGGGTCTTGTTCCAAGAATTCGACCGGAACATAAATCGAATCTTCATGCCCGTAATTGCCGCTGATGATGTCTCGCATTTCAAACAGCGAATAGCGAATATACAAAAAGTAGTCGCCAGGAGTGTCGAACTGTAGCGAATACGTCAACACATCCGAAAAATCACCGCCGCCTTCTTGATCAAAGATGGCTAAATTGCCGGACGGATTCGAATCTTCCGGCGGCACCAGTAACACACCTGGATTCGAATTATGCAGTTCCACTTCTTGCGGATCATCCGGACTAATCACAATCCAACCGCCAAATGGATCGTTAAAGTCATCAACATCAAACGCTTCGGCTTCCACCACCAAAAAATCGGTCCCCGGATTCTGGATAATGGTGTCAGCCCATGAAACGCTGCCGCTCAGCAAGACCACTGCGGTGGCCCAAGAGAATAAAGACTTCATCGTTGAAAAACGCCTCAGAAAAAAGGGGAAAAGTCGTCCGCGCCTCTTCGCCGTCCATTCCCCACGTCGGCCAGATTCTAATGATCGTGTTTTGCCAAGTCAAACTTTCTTTTGAATAAAGCCAAACAAGGTGTTAGTCAATTAGTCCATGTACAGCAATGGCCGAGACGATTGCAGTTGCTTCAAACGAGCGTTATGCCGCACAAGCTGATCCTGATCCGCGTTCGCGACGGCGTTTTCTTGGCATCGAGTGGCGCGAACGAAATCACCGCTGGTAGCCAATGCGGCCGCCATCAGACTCCACGATTCCGGATCTTTGGGCAACGCCTTGACCAACGAACTAGCGATTTCCAACGCCAATTTCGAATCTTGTTGCGTCGTATCGGGACAGGTTGCCAGCAGCCAAGCCAATCGCTGTGCTGCGGCCATGGACGGTCGATTCGAAAAGACAACGGGGCGGTACACCGCAATTGCTTCGGGCCACTGGCCAGTTTGTTCCAGGAGACTGCCAAGCGTTATCTGAGCAGGCGCGTAATTCGGTTTGTCCTGCAAGACCGACTGCAGCAACCTTTCGGCGTCGGCTACTTCGTGCAGCGCTACTTGGGTGACAGCCAAATTGTAACGGCCTTCCACCGACGTGACGTCGATGGCCAAAACTCGTTCAAACTGACGTTTCGCTTCCGTCAACCGACCTTCTTCGCGAAAGATCACGCCCAGATTGTTGATTGCCTTTACATAACGAGGTTCCAGTTGAATGGCTCGTTGATAGTGAATCTTCGCTTGTTCGAAATCAAGTTGCTGTTGAAAGACGGCTCCCAAATTGTTGTGAGCCGGGGCGAAATCAGGTAACAACTGCACGGCCTTCTCCAAACTTGACTGAGCTTCCGGCAACTGGCCCAGGCGAAGGTACGCACTTCCCAAACTATTGAGCGCCGGCACATGCTGTGGATCGGCCTGCAAGATGGCTTGCAGTTGCTGCATCGCCTTTTCGGTTTCCCCGGCCTCTAGCAGCGCATTGGCTGCCAAGTACAGCGTTTCCGCATCATTGGTCAAAAATTCCGCTGCTTGCTGCGCCAGCCGATTCGCTTCGTCCTGCTTTCCGGCCCAGCTCATCACTTTGGCCAAATTTCGTAGCGCGTCGCCCTGAGCGGTTTTGTCAATCTGACTGCGAACCTGCGAGTCGACCTTCGCCAGCCACGTTGATCGCTCGGCTGCGGGAACGGAGCGAATCCAAGTCCATTCGACCAGTTGATTCCACAGTTCTATTGCCAGCAGCTGATGACCCTCGATAGTGGGATGCACATGATCCAAGAACATCGCCTCGCCGGGAATTCCGAGTTCGCTTTGCTGCGCGACGATGTCAGCAAAGCGAATCAGCGGAACGTTGTGTTGGTCGCAAACTTCTTCTAAGGCCAACACGATTTCCGGTATCGCTCGCAGCGGACAGACGTCTTCCGACAATGCTTGTTGAAACGCGGACAACGCGGCGTCGACATCTCCTTTCGCCATCTGAATTTTGCCTCGTAAAAAATGTCCGTCGGCATAACGAGGTGCAAGTTGGGAGACTTCGTCCAGCTTTGCCAATGCGTCGGTGAGATTCTCCCTGGCGAACGCTTGCTGTGCTGCTTGGTAAAGTTGGACCACTTGTTGCGCATTGGATGGATCGTCGCATTCGCTTTTGAATGGCGAACAATCGGCCAAATTGGACGCCGGTTGGACGAATACAATTTTGGCGCCACACTGATCCGCCAGTTCGATCATCCGTTTTAGATTCTGACGATAATGCGACACAATCTGACGGCGCAGCGCATCGTCGCGGTGATATGCGTCTGGTCCAACACCACTGTCCAATTTGGCTTTTACTTCGCTGGACAACACAATTTCACCGTTGTCGCGGCGTGAATCGTCTTGAGTAGACGCTTCAGACGACTTATCGCGATTCGGACTTCGGACCTGTGTCAGCAGGTTCGCCAGCAGACTGTACGTACGACTGCTCGACAGCCAACCGGCAACGCTCTGCAACCAAGGCGGAAGCCGCTTGACGTGGCGATAGGTGCGCTCTTCCAGAAATTCGTTGTGCCCGGTGTAGATGATGAACGCGTCTGGTTCGTATCGAGCCAATTCCTCCATGACCTTAACGATTCGATAGCTGGCGTAGCTAATGCCACCCGCGTTGATCACTTCAAACTGCTTGTCCGCTACTGGCGGCGTGGACAACATGGTTCGCAGCCAACCGGAATAGGACGTGGCGTCGGCGTAAGGTCGCCCATACGTGGTGGATCCGCCCAGAGTAAAAATGCGAATCGTATTGTCTGGCCTCTGCCTGGGAAACGCTTGATGATTGAACCATTTCCGTTTCTGCGGAGCCGTTTCCAGCCAAGTGTTGCCATTTCGAATGGTCTGAGTCAGCAGTGGAGCCTGATCCGAAAAGCCGACCAACGGGTCCGATGTCGCCGACAACGGTTGCACGCCGCACAGCCACGCCAAACTTTCGGCAAAGCCAAAGAACAGCAATGTGGCGATGGCGGCGAACAATATTTTTCGCCGCACGTCGGTTGCTCGACGCGAAGGACCGGGCGCCGAATTGCTTTTTTTTCTGGATGGCTTCACCACAGACGAATCGGCCTAATGCGTGCTAGTGACAATCGGTGGTCACACGGTCTAAATGCATGCGATACTTCCATCGACATGAATCAAAACCCTATAGCTGGGAGTACGATTCCGGTACCACATACCAATTTGTGATTTTGGAAACCGTGTCCTTGTATTTTTCCATGCCTTTCATGCGGTTCCATTCGGGATGTCCACCAAAGGCCTTCCAATGTTCGTCATGGGCAGCTCGATTTGCGGCGGACAGCATGTAGATTAGATTGGGCACGTCGGGACCGATCAGCGTTTCGCCATAAAACACGGGCGCCATGTTGACGTCTCGCATGATGTCAATTTCACCATCGTTGAACATCGCCACTTTCGCTCGACCTTTTAGCTCATTGTGAGCCTCGTAAATGCGGATTTCGAACATGCGTTCGGAACGGTCACGAGTCTGCTCGGGAAGCTCGATTACCGGCATGCCCTTGAACGCCTTCATAAACCGACTTTCCATTCGCTGATACGCCGGTTTGTTTTTGGGTAGCTGCATTAATTCTGCCGATGCCGTTTGATACTCAGCGTCTGCTTCCAGACGATCATTCAGTGCCGCAAACATTTCCATATTGGGAAACGGAATCAAGACAATCAACGCGTGGTCATCTGGTTGATCCATTTTGCGGAACACGCCAACGCGGTCGATTTCCATTCGCCCTAAGGCAGGCAGCAACGCCTTTTCCAAATATCGTCCGACAATGCCTTGGTTCGCCGCGGAATCGATGTGGTAGTAGCGAAGTTCGTAAAACTCTTGCCGAGGTGTTTCCTGTGCGAACGTGGGGGACGAGTGTTGCCAGGGGGCGAAAACGCCAACTGCCAATCCGACGAAAAAGGCCAAGCGAATTTGAACGAAGTGCATCAACTGAATCTTTCATAACAAGAAGTCAATGTTCAAGAAACCAACGAATTTAACCGAATCAATCCCAAAATGCCATAAACCATCCTAGCTCGCCCCGTGAGTTTTGAAGATGCGCATAATTTCGGTACGTGCCATCCATATATAGGTTAGGCCGGCCTTGTATCGGTCGTGGCTGTTGAGGAGCTTTAGATGGGGGCCAGTCATATACCGGTTATGCCCTAGGC
>JAGQOZ010000309.1 GCA_020426955.1 Planctomycetales bacterium | reverse complement strand
GCCCGTTTAGATTGTCCGTTTAGTTCCATGGCAATTTGCACGTTTTCCACGGCGGAAAGGAACGGAATCAGATTTGACTTTTGGAACACAAAGCCAATGTGTTGTCGTCGAAATGCCCGTAAATCGGTCTTCGCCGTCTGGCCGTCCAATACCAATTCGCCGCCGATATAGACTTGCCCCGATGTCGGACGATTGATCAATCCAACGGCCGTCAAGAAGGTCGATTTACCGCTGCCGCTGGGACCGAGCAACGCGACGACTTCGCCCTGTTGGATTTCCATCGAAACGTCTCGCATGGCCACGACTTCCGTATTGCCGCTACCATAGATTTTGGTCAGCGATGTCGTTTGAATGGCCGCGCGGCTTTCACGAATTTCGCTCATGACAAAGCCTCGTTCGGTTGCACTCGCAGGGCCTTCCAGATTCCCAGAAAACTGGACAACACGGAAATGACCGCCAGAATCACAGCCAATTGGAACAGGTCGTGTTGCGTGATGACTACTCGACGAGGAAACATGGGATAGATTCTGCGGCCCATCGCCACGGCAATCACAAACCCGATCACGCCCAGCAAAACGGCCTGCTGCAAAATCATTCGCAAAATGACTCCGTTCGGTGCGCCAATCAATTTCAGCAACGCAATGGAATGAATCTTGTCCAATGTCAGCGTGTACAAAATCAGCGCCATAATGATGCCAGCGATTAACGTGAGGAGTGCTCGGAACAGTCCGATCTGCTTGCGAATTTTTTCCACAGAACCTTTTAGCAGCAAGTCGCGTTGGTCTTGAGTTGAATAGACCGAAACGTCGCTCCAGCCCTGAATAATCTTCTTCACTTTTTGTATGTCCGCTTGCGGTTGCAGCGTGACCATCACGGCGCTCAGTTGCGGCGGCGCGATGGTCGGAATTTGGTTGGTAGGCAGTGATGCATTCTCCAGTAGGTTAGGCTGCAAATTGGGCAATTCGGTATCTCCACCACGTATCGCGCGAGCTTCTCGTTCTAAGCGAACCGCTTCGCCCGAAACGTCAAAACGGATGGCCAGTGCATCGCGAGTGGTCACGAAGGCAATGCCGTCGCCGGTGGAGCTGAGCTGATTCCTGGTGGTTCCCACAACATGATACGTGTCTTTGCCAAGACGAATTTTGGCGCCCAAGGGCAGTTGTAGCGATTCGTCCGCAATCATCTCCAAGTGCGCCTGTTCCAAGTGGCGTCCGGCGGTCAATTGAATCCATTCGCCATGATCGTCGGGCCAGCTTAAACCCATTAACGCGATTCGTATGGGACGATCTTGGTAGGTGCGCTGAATGGTGTGAAAGACGAATTCCCGCGAACCAGCGACGCCGGGAACAGCGCGAGTTCGATACAGAACGTTGCTGGGAACTTGTGAAACTTCCGCGAAGGGACCGCGAGTCTGATGTTGCACAACCCATAGATCGGCTTTCACGGTATCAATCAGCAGTGTCGCATCCGCCTCGATACCTCGATAAATTCCGCCCATGCCAATGACAATCATCAGCAGCATGCCCACGCCGACGCACGTCAGTGCAAAGCGACCCCAGTTGTAGCGAATATCCTTCCACGCCAAATTCATGGCTGCACCCTCAGGCGTTGCAGGTTGCGAAGCGTCCCGCCGGGCGCTACTGGCCAGACGATTTGATCTCCGGCAGACAGCCCTTCCGTCACTTCGACCATGGAATTACCGCTGGCGCCGGTTACGATCGGATGCCACTGGGCCACGCCGCTTTGATTCAAGAAGACGCCCACTTCGTCTTGGTGCCTGATAATTCGTTCGCCGGGAATGACCACCACGTCTGATTTGCTGGCGGTTTCGATATCCACGTCCGCTCGCTGGCCGACGGCCCACGTGTTGGGCAGCTGCAGAACCTGCACTTCGACAATGAATTCTCGAGTCTCCCGGTCGGCTTCGTTGCCCAGTCGCACCACTTTGCCAGAAAAAGCTTGATCTGGTTGCGAACGAAAGATCACTCGAGCTGTTTGGCCGGTGGCCAGTTGGTCCATTTCGGTTTCGTCCACCCACGCCTGGATCCAGAGTACCTCAGTCGAAATGAGTGTCAGAACTTGTCCGCCCGGCGCGACGACATCGCCAGCTTCTTTTTTTCGAGCGACAATCAGGCCATCAAACGGAGCGGTAATGCGCGAATCATCCAAACGAGCCTGTTGGTACTGCAGCGTCTTTTCTGCGGCGACGCGTTTTTGTTGGCCTTCTTGAATCGCCGCTTCGGCTCGAGCCACATCGGCGTGCGCAATGGCCAACGATTCTGCGTCTCGTTCCAATTCTTCTTTGCCAACGGCGTTCTTCGAAGCCAATTCGGCCGCTCGATCGTAGGACCGCTGTGCCTGGTCAAACACCGCAGTGGCACGTTGCTTGTCCGCTTGTAGTCGTTCCAAAGCGGCTTGAGCGGCTTCCGTGTCGGCCCGAGCGATAGCGACTTGTTGTTGCAGTTCTTGATCGTCAAGCTGGATTAGCAAGTCACCCGCCCGCACAGCGTCTCCCTGGTCCACCAGCACTTGTTGAATGCGTCCTTGAATCTTCGGGCTAATGGCGGACGAAACTTTTGCTTCCAGCGTTCCCGTACCGAACACTTCAGTCACAATCGTACTGCGCTGCACTTCATAAGATTGCACGTCGATCGGCGCGAATCGAAACCATGCCAACAGCAACACGACCAACAACGGAACAATGCTGACTTTTAGAAGGAACGCAAGCCATTTCATGCTTTGTGAACTCGCAGAAAAAAATGAGACCAATCGTACAGAACCTGAATCGTAAACCGAATTTGCCGGAGTAGACAGCCCGGTTTCATTCCGACCCGATGTGCTGGCTGACAAAAAAGGGCTGTTCGAAACAGAATCCGATTGCGATAGAATAGTGGAGTCGTAGGAACGTAACGTTACAGCTTATGTGCGGAAAGAATTGATGATTCGCAGAAGATTGCAGTCGACTATTGTCGCCAGCTTGTTCGCTTTGATATTGGCACCGTGCGTTTTCGCACAATCCAAAGTCAACTTTTCGCGGCAGATTCTGCCCATCCTTTCTAATAAGTGCTTTGTTTGTCATGGGCCTGATGCGGAAGCGGACGACAACTTGCGGCTTGATTCGTACGAATCGGCAACCCAGGATTTGGGCGGGTACCACGCCATTCATCCGGACGAACCGGCGGAAAGTCAGATCCTGATTCGCATTCATGATGCTGATGATCCGATGCCGCCGTTGGATGCGGAAAAACAGCTAACCGAAGAAGAGCGAAAGCTGCTGGATCAGTGGGTTCGGGAAGGCGGATCGTATGCTAAGCATTGGGCATTTGTGCCACCACAGAAATCCGAGTTACCCGATGCGAATCAAGCCAATACCAATCCGGTAGATGCCTTTGTGGCAGCACGTTTGGCCGAACAAGGTCTTCAGTTTGCGGCACCGGCCGACAAACACACGCTGGCTCGACGAGCCGCATTAGTGCTGACGGGATTGCCTCCCGATACAGATGAATTACAGCAGTTCTTGGACGATCATCGCGACGACGCCTACGCTCGATTCGTGGAACGCTTGCTGGCGAATCCTGGCTTTGGCGAACATCAAGCTCGCTATTGGCTGGACGCGGTTCGCTACGGTGACACGCATGGTTTGCATTTGGATAATCGTCGAGGTATCTATCCGTATCGCGATTGGGTGGTTCGCGCAATGAACCAAAACCTGCCTCTGGATGAATTCATCACGTGGCAATTGGCTGGCGATTTACTTCCCAACCCCACTGTGCCGCAACTGGTGGCCACAGGTTACGTTCGTATGAATCCCACCACGTCTGAAGGCGGTGTGATCCCCGCCGAGTTTCAGGCGAAGAATAATTTTGATCGAGTCGAAAATTTGGGCACGGTTCTGCTAGGGGTGACGCTCAACTGTTGTCGCTGTCACACGCACAAGTATGATCCGATCACACAGACCGAATTCTACAATCTGTTTGCGTTCTTCAACAGCACTGCCGAATCGGCGCTGGACGGCAACAAATATGATTATGGGCCTGTCATTAAAGCTCCCACGGACCAAGCGGCTTGGGATGCTTGGCAATTGCTAACGGATGAATTGACCGCGTTATTGGAGAATGCGGATTCCCAAGTGACAACGCTCGATTCGCTCAGGGAAGCCGATCTAACCGCGTGGCGAACGGCTGACGCCACAGAGCGTTTGGCCTTGCTGGCCGATGCAAGCGGTTCGTTCAAGCAACTCGAAGGGCATTCGTCCGCTATCGATTTGCAGCATCGTTTCAAAGCGGCCGAAGAACAGTTCACTACCACGCTGGTTGCCAAAGAATTACAGCAACCGCGAGAGACGTATTTGCTGAATCGAGGTGAATACGATCAACCTAAGGGCGAAGCACTGGAGCCTGCAGTTCCCAGCGTCATGGGTTCGCTGCCGAAAGACGCACCTCGCAACCGACTGGGGCTGGCGCGGTGGCTCACGTCGCCTGATCATCCGTTGGTTTCTCGAGTGATAATGAATCAAATTTGGATTCGCACATTTGGTTTGGGCTTAGTGCGAACTCCGGAAGATTTTGGCCTGCAAGGCGAACAACCGACGCATCCAGAATTGCTGGACTGGTTGGCCGTAGAGCTTCAGGAAAGCGGTTGGGATCATAAACATATGTTGCGAATGCTAGTCAATAGTCGCACGTTTCAGCAGAGTTCGGCGTGGCGAAGTGATGTGGAAGACGCGGACAATCGGCTTTGGGCACGAGGGCCTCGTTTTCGGTTGGACGCGGAAGTTTTGCGAGACATCGGATTGTGGGCCAGTCAGCTGCTGGATCCGCACATGGGTGGCGAAGGTGTGAAGCCCTATCAACCGCCCGGCATGTGGTTGGCCATGGCACATCCGGCCAGCAACACCAAACAATATGTTCGCGACGAAGGAACTCGGCTGTATCGACGCAGTTTGTACGTCTATTGGAAGCGAACTTCGCCTCATCCCATGATGACGTTGTTTGACGCGCCGAACCGCGAATCGAGTTGCGTTCGTCGATCACGAACTAACACTTCGCTGCAATCTTTGGGATTGTTGAACGAAACGCAACGAGTCGAGATGGCTCGGAAATTTGCCGAACGACTTGTCAAAACGGCGGACAACGATTCGCAACGAATTGATCAGATGTTTCGTTTGCTGGCATGTCGCGCTGCCAACGATCGCGAACAAGCCGCTTGCGTGCAACTACTGGAATTGATGCGGAAACGCTACTCCGGTTCGGCCGACGATGCCAAGTCGCTACTAACCATCGGTGACGCCGGGACGGACGATTCACTGAATGCAACCGAAGTGGCCGCTTGGACTCAAGTCTGCGCAACGGTGTTGGCCAGCGATATTGCCCTGATGCTTTACTAGAGTTGGCCTTTGGTTGGTAGTCCCGCCTTTAGGCGGAAGAAACGCATTCCGGCTAAAGCCGTTACTACGAACGCATTCCGGCTAAAGCCGTGACTACGAACGCATTCGAGACACTTCAAACGAACCTATGATCTGAACTATTAGATATCGTTAACAGGAACAATCAAAATGGATCGGCAACCGTTACGTGAATACGACCTCTCGATCACTCGCCGCCAGCTGTTTGGTCGAAGTGCGTTAGGGGTCGGCACCGCCGCTATGGCGCAATTACTCGGCAGCCCATTGCTGGGTAGTGATGTCGTCAGCCAAGCTGACGGGTTGCATCATACGGCTAAGGCCAAACGAGTGATCTATCTGTTCATGAGTGGTGGACCGAGTCATCATGATACGTGGGACTATAAGCCAAAGATGATGGACATGTTCGGACAAGACTTGCCGGAACATATCCGAGATGGTCAGCGGATTACCGGCATGACGTCGGGGCAGAAGACGCTGCCCGTCTGTCCCAGTAAATACAAATTCACTAAGTATGACAACAACGACCAAGGCGTGTGGGTCAGTGAATTGCTGCCCTATACCGCTCAGGTGGCCAATGAATTGTGTGTGGTACACAGCACGTTTACGGAAGCCATCAACCATGATCCGGCTATTACGTACATTCAAACGGGCGCGCAAATTCCCGGTCGGCCCAGTTTGGGTGCGTGGCTTAGTTATGGTTTGGGCAGCATGAACGAAAATCTACCGCATTATGTGGTGATGCATGCGAAGAGCCAATTCGCCGAGCAGAGTTTGTTTAATCGACTGTGGGGTTCCGGCTTCCTGCCTTCGGACCATCAGGGGATCTTGATGCGTAGCGAAGGTGATCCTGTTTTGTACTTAAGCAATCCCACGGGTGTGACTCGAACCGATCGTCGAGCTCAATTAGATGCGTTGGCCGCCATTAATGCCGAACAGCATCGTCAGTTTGGTGACCCGGAAGTGTTGGCTCGAATTCGTCAACATGAAATGGCGTATCGCATGCAAGCGTCCGTTCCCGAATTGATGGACCTTTCCACCGAACCGGAAAGCACGTTTCAACTCTATGGCGAAGATGCCAAACAGCCCGGCACGTTTGCCGCGTGTTGTTTGAATGCGAGACGTTTGGCGGAACGAGGTGTACGAAACATTCAGATTTTTCATCGAGGCTGGGATGCGCACGGCAATTTGCCTCAAGAGCACGAATCGCAATGCAAGGACGTCGATCAAGGTTGTGCGGCGTTGATTAAAGATCTGCGGCAACGAGGCATGTTGGACGATACGCTTGTCATTTGGGGCGGCGAATTTGGACGCACGGCCTACTGCCAAGGTGGTCTAACCAAAGAAAATTATGGACGCGATCATCATCCTCGTTGCTTTTCCGTGTGGATGGCAGGTGGCGGGATCAAGCCCGGAATCACGTACGGCCGCACCGACGACTACGGCTATAACATTGTGGATGAACATGGTGAAAAACTAACGCCTCAACCCACCAAAGAAACCTGGACGCCAGGCACCATGCACATTCATGATCTTAACGCCACCATCTTACATCTGCTGGGTATCGATCACCGGAAGCTGACCTATCGATTTCAAGGTCGTGACTTTCGTTTGACCGATGTTCACGGTCATGTTATCCAAGATATCTGTGTGTAGTTAGATGCAAAATGCAGCTTTCATCGCCAGGCTACTGTTCGTGTTGTGGCTGTTCGGTTCGAACCGAATAGCCGACGCGAACAAGTCGTACGACGTTGCCATTCGTCACGGCCGTATTGTCGATGGCACCGGAGCGCCGTGGTATCAAGCCGACGTTGGGATACGAGACGGTTTGATTGTGCATATTGGGCGGATTCAAGACGAAGAAGCCGAAGTGGTGATCGACGCGACCAAGCACATTGTGGCGCCGGGATTCATCGACATGATGGGGCAAACCGCATCACCCATGATCGAAGATCCCGCAGCGGCCATCAATTTGCTGACGC
>JAGQOZ010000030.1 GCA_020426955.1 Planctomycetales bacterium | reverse complement strand
GGCTTCGACTTAAATGACGATGGACTCATCGATCGTGCTGATATTTCGGTTTGGGTGAACGAACTTAGTAACACTTGGCTAGGCGATGCAAACCTGGACGGAAGGCTCAATAGCGCGGACCTTGTTCTCGTTTTTCAGGCAGGCAAGTTCGAACAGGATGTCGAAGCTCTTTGGCACGAAGGCGATTGGACGGGGGATCTCCGGTTTGATTCTCGTGATTTCATTGCGTCATTCGAGGGATGTTGGGAAGGGCAAAGTGGCGGAGATTGTGGCCCGCGAGAGTTGACCACTGTGCCAGAACCATCCAGGATGAACTGGGCAATGGTTGTTGCTGTTTTGTGGTTATCGCGTCGACTGGTTTGTTTCAAGAATCCTCATTGCAATACACGGAGTTATTAGTGAACGACTTGAGAAGTTTTTCGATTTTCGGCGTTTTCCTGTTCTCATTCCTACTTTGTGAAAGCTCAAAAGGGCAGGAAGCGAAATTGTCGCTAACCGTGTCAGATGTTTCGTCCACACCAGACGCGCTCACGTTTATCTACAATTCAACCAGTGGAATGCTGTCCCTGGACACAGGCGGGCATTTGGTAACGGTGTTAGGTTTCGAGTCCGCGGCTGGTTGGTTTAACACGGACAATGTTATTACGCCGCATTTCTGTCATGGACTTTTTGACGTTTGCCAATCCCATAAGATCTTTAACATTTATCCCGAAGGTTTTGGGAACATTGTCATTGGACCTGTCCTGCCACCTGACCTCGTCGCGGAACAGATCGTCGCGGACATGTCGGTCGAAGGTGCATTTAAGAACGGAGGTATAATCGACGAACTGGTACCCACCAGTCCTCATCTGTTCATTGACAATCGGCTCGGGCTATTTCGATGGGATAACGGCGCAATCCTGCCAGATTCGGTGGGTACAGTTCTTGGTCCCGGTATGCAACTGGAAGACAGGCAGCTTCCATTTGTCTTATTAGTGGATGCGGATATAAGCAGGTCGACCTTTGCCAATTCCGTTCTGACACAGGCAAGACTTACGGGATCGAACCTGACCAGCGTGGATTTTACTGGCACCAGAATCGATGGGGCCAACTTTGATTCCGCGCAAGGCTTCACGGTGGAACAACTGTATTCCACTTGGAACTACGAAGCGAAACAGCTCTCCGGGCTAGGGCTTTCTTGGCTTGATCTAGGTGGCGTGAACCTGCAGCACCAGTCTCTGCGAGACTCGACGTTTTTCGCGACATCATTGACGTCCGCCGATCTTTCACATTCCGATTTGCGAAATGCGCGTATGGACCAATCCAGGTTAAATGACGCCAACCTGAGCAACGCGGACCTAACAGGAGCGTCCCTCTATAGTGCCACCCTCACCAACGCGAACCTGAGCGGCGCCCGTTTGTCGCGCGCATGGTTCACGTTGGCAAACCTGGATCGTGCGAACTTGAGCAACGCGGACCTTGCTGGCGCTGATTTTTGGGAGACCCGGTTGCGTAGTGCTGAATTCACTGGTGCCAATATCAAGGACACATCTTTCACCCGTGCGATTGGTTTCCTGCCCGAACAACTCTATTCGACGATCAGCTATCAACAACAGGATCTAGGTGCGATCAGCTTTAGCGGACTTAATCTGCAGGGCTGGGATTTTGGTGGCCAAAATCTTCACGGCGCCGATTTTCGAGACGCAAACTTGACCGACGTGAACTTTGGCGAAGCGATCATTGATGGCGTAGCATTCTCCAGGACCTTGACATCCGAACAACTCTATTCGACGGCCAGTTATCAGGCAAAAAAACTGCAGGGCGTTGTGTTTGAAAGCGCCAATTTGTCGTCGTGGGATTTTCGCGATCAAGATCTGTCCCACGCCGCTTTTTTCCGAACCACCCTTTCCGATGTCAATTTGGACAACGCCAATATTGACGGTGTCTACTTTGAAAATGTCCGTGGTTTAGAACCCGAGCAACTTTATTCGACGGCCAACTATACCCGTAACGGCTTGCAAAACAACTCGTTTGTATCGATGGATCTGGCCGGCTGGGATTTCAGTGGTTTGGGGCTGACGCAGGTGTATTTTCCCGAAACAAACCTCGCCGGAGCCGACTTCTCCGGTGCAAATCTTGCGAATGTGGTGTTCTTCGCGTCCAACTTGCGAACAGCCGATTTCTCGGACACGCGGTACAGTGGCTTTTTCGGAGCTGAATCGGTATACGACCAATGGACGCTGTTTCCTCCAGGCCTAGATCTGGCGGCGCAGGAGCTCAGATTTGTTGTTACCTCGGTCGGTGACGTAAATGCGGACGATCGTTTCGATCACGCCGATATCAACTTGTTGAGCGAATTTCTGCACGGGCGTGACGTGCCGGGAAACGGACTTCGCTTTGACTTGGACGAAAACGGCGTGATCGATTTGGACGATCATCGTTTCTGGGTCCAAGAAGTCAAACACACTTGGTTCGGTGACGCGGACCTCGATGGCGAATTCAATTCGGATGACTTGATGACCGTTTTCCAGGCCGGCCAATATGAAGACGCCATTGATGGCAACAGCACTTGGCAATCTGGCGACTGGAATGCCGACGGCGATTTCACTTCCGCGGATCTGGTTGTGGCGTTTCAGGACGGAGGCTATGACGCGGGAACACGCGCTGCAACATTCGCCGTTCCGGAAGCCTCGGGCGCTTGGAGCTTTGGTGTTATCAATCTTCTAATCCTGTTGGTCGCGAGTCGCAAGACGGGCTCGCGTCGGTTCAGCCACTGTAGACATGACTTTGGAGATAAAAAGAAGAGGCGAAGCGATGAACAGTGTTAACAAATGTTACGTGGCGTTATTTTTGTTTTCATTCGTCTTGGTGTTATCGGACTCTGCCGGCGCAGACGTTCCGGGCGACTTCGATGGTAACGGTGTCGTAGATTCCGCCGACTTCGACTACTTCTGGGATTGCTATGAATGTCTAGATCCGCGGCTGGACATTGATGGCAACGGAGCGAACGACCAGCAGGATTTTCAAATCTTGGTCGAAGAACTTGGTAACACCTATTTCGGCGATGCGAACCTGGACGGCGAATTCAACAGTAGCGATTTCGTCGCGGTGTTCAAAGCTGGAGAATACGAAGATACCGTATCCGGAAACTCCAGTTGGTCCGAAGGAGATTGGAATGGTGACCGCGAATTTGACAGTGCTGATTTCGTTACCGCATTTTTGGCGAATGGCTACGAATTGGGGCCCCGTCCTCCTCGGCAGATCGTCGGTGATTTCAGCGGCAACGGTATGCTCGATCTTGATGATATCAATATGTTGCTGGTCGAAATCGCTGCGGGCCAAGGTGAAGGCTTCGACTTAAATGACGATGGTTTGGTCGACCGTGCGGACATTCGAATCTGGGTGGAAGAGCTGAAAGGGACCTATCTGGGCGATGCGAATCTGGACGGGGCATTTGATACAAGTGACATGGTGCTGGTGTTTCAAGCGGGCAAGTACGAGCAGGATGTGGAAGCCTTGTGGCACGAAGGGGACTGGACGGGCGATCTTCACTTTGACTCCAGCGATTTTGTTGCCGCGGTTGCAAACATCGAATGCTGGGGCGACCTCAATGGCTTTGGCTGCGGACCTCACGCAGTGAACGCCGTGCCCGAACCCGCTTGGCCAGTCTGGCTGATAGTGTGCTGCGGAATGGCGTGGCTTCGAGCCGGACGGGGTTGGGCGTAAAACGTCGTTAAAGCGTGCGATGTGTCAAATGGGCACAAAAGATTCGCGTTCGGCCGGATTTCGCATATTGTTGTCCGATTAGGTTGATGTTTCTTGATTACCTATACGAGTAGACCACACCGTTCGTCAGATCACTTGCCAAAAAAGGAGCACTACGATGCGTGACATTTTCGTTGCGACCTGTCTGTTGTCCCTGGCGAACGCAGGGTTGTTCGCCCAAGCCAATTCCATTCCTCTTACCGGGCAAACGGGTGACGACATTGTCACGTTGGTTTATGACCCGGCCGGACAATGGTGGTTCGAACATCCGGTCAATGAAGCAGCTTTGCTGGAAATGTTCGAGTTAGGCTTTGGATTAACTCGAGAAGAACAATGGGAACGGCTGCAGTCGCTGGAAGAACCGAATGACACGAACACGCGTTTGGCAACCACACTTGAAGTCGTATCGGCGGATGAGTTTTTTGCGCAGCCATGGCAGATCTTCTGTAGCACTATTTTCTGCGATCCATTTACTCTTAGGCACAAAGTATTTCACCTAGATCCCAGCGGATTTGGTTCATTGGTAGCAAGTGGCGCCGTCCCTGGATTGGATGGGGAACTCGTTTCCCAGATGTTAACCGTCTCCGGATCCTTCTTGGGCGGAGGTGCGTTGGAACCGGTTGACTTGCGAGTCATTCAATATGGCGACGTCACCAAAGACGGCTTGCTTGATGAATTTGACATCGACGCGGTATCCGAGGCAATTCGTCGTGATTGGTCGGAACTGCCGGTCGTCTATGATTTGAATCAAGACGGCACACTCGATGGAGAGGATCGTCGGTTTTGGGTGCGCGAAGTGAAGCAGACTTACTTCGGCGATGCGAACCTGGACGGCGAATTCAACAGCAGTGATCTCGTCGCGGTATTTAAGGCCGGCGAATTCGAAGATGCCATCGCGAATAATTCGACTTGGTCGGAAGGAGATTGGAATGGGGACGGCGAATTCGATAGCTCGGATTTTGTCTGGCTGTTTGAAATCGGTTACGAACTGGGCCCTCGGCCGCCGCACTCGCTCCGCGGTGATTTCGATCACGATGGCCGACTGGATCTGGATGACATCAATTTGCTGCTGCGGCACGTGAACATCGAAAGCGGCGAGTCTTCTGATGTTAACGATGATGGCTTGGTTAACAACGCCGACATCGAGTTTTGGGTGACGAACCTGAAAAACACCTGGATTGGCGACGCGAACCTGGACGGGGAATTCGACAGCAGTGATTTGGTATTGGTGTTTCAAGCCGGCAAGTACGGACAAGATGTGGAAGCTCTGTGGCACGAAGGCGATTGGACGGGTGACCTTCGGTTTGACGCCAGCGACTTCGTCGCGGCCTTTTCTGGTCACGGGGAACTTCCTCCACGACCACTAATTCCTGTTCCGGAACCGTCTTTTGGCATCATGCTTTCGTTGGTCGGGTTGTGCCTAAGTGCGCGAAGGCAGTTTCATGCGTTATCCGTTGACAACCATCATCGTCCGAAAGCCGTTGGAGTCAGAAAATGAACGTATTCTCAATGCTAATGCGGTCGCGAGTACTGCTGCTATCGGCAGCGTTGTCTAACCTATTGATGGTAACCGATGGCGATGGCGCAATTCCTCTTACCGGGCAAACGGGTGACGACATCGTCACGTTGGTTTATGACCCGGCCGGGCAATGGTGGTTCGAACATCCCGTCAATGAAGCGGCTCAGTTGGAGACATTTGAACTGGGCTTTGCCTTGACTCGAGAAGAACAGTGGGAACGGCTGCAGTCACTGGAAGAACCAAATGTGACCAATGCCCCACTTGTCACGACGCTGGAAGTCATTTCGACAGTCGATCTATTTACCGATTATCCCATTTGGTGCCAAGCTCTATTGTGTGAGCTGATCACGCCAATGAAGAGGTTTCACTTGGATCCCAGCGGATTTGGTTCACTGCCTGCTCATGGCGCAGTGCCAGGATTGGATGGGGAACTCGTTTCCCAAATGTTATCGGTCGCGGGATCCTGGTTGGGTGGTGGCGCCATGGAACCGGTTGACTTACGTGTCATTCAATATGGTGACGTCACCAAAGATGGATTGCTGGATGAGTTTGACATCGACGCGTTGACCGATGCGGTTCTGTACGATGGACCGTCTGTGCCGTTGGGATATGACCTGAATTCCGACGGCGTCAACGATGTGGCTGATCGTCAAATCTGGGTGGAAGAGGCTAAGAAAACCTACTTCGGGGATGCGAACTTGGACGGCGAGTTCAACAGTGGCGACTTCATTGCCGTCTTCAGGACCGGCGAATACGAAGATGCCATCGCGGGCAATTCGAGTTGGTCGGAAGGCGACTGGAACGGAGACGGAGAATTTGATAGTTCGGACTTTGTTGCGGCCTTTGAAGGCGGTGGGTACGAGATCGGACCTCGGCCGATGTCCCCACTAGGTGACTTTGATCGTGATGGCATGCTGGATATCGACGATATCAATTTGTTATTGCGTCATGTAAGTGTCGGTACCAGCGACGCTCTTGATGTTAACGACGACGGTTTTGTTAACGCTGGCGACATCGAACACTGGGTCGCGGATTTGAAGAACACGTGGATCGGCGACGAAAATCTGGATGGCGAATTCAACAGTAGTGATCTCGTGCTCGTCTTCCAAGCAGGCAAATATGAACAGGACGTCGAAGCGGTCTGGCACGAAGAAGATTGGAACGGTGATCTGCGTTTTGACACGAAGGACTTTGTCGCAGCATTTTCTTATCAAGGGGAACCGCCGCCAAGACCTCGGATGACTCCCGTTCCAGAACCGGGGGCTGATGCCCTGATCGTGCTGGCCCTGTTGTGTCTGTGTGAATGGCGATTTTCAATTCGAAATGTCTCCAATTCGACCAATGAAGCGGAGAAATGGTCATGATTCAACGACGCCGAGTTACCCGCCTGGTGTGCATTGCCTTGCTGGTCACATCCACGACTCGAATGGTTCGAGCCGACTTGTATCGGATCGAGGAGGGCATGTTTTGGAGCTGTTGTTCGATTGCCGGACCAACGTCGTCTGGTTTGCCGACACCAGACCAGTGGTTTGTCGAACTACTGCCGACTGACGAAATGAACTCGACGACAATGCGATTCCTAAACGCGTTTCAGGAGCCGTCCAGTCTCTGGCCGGTGATATCTACGAGTGTGACGTTCACCGACGGCCAAACTGACGGAAACAGCATACTCTTTTTTCAGGACGCGGAGTCCGGTCGGATGGACTACCGGGTGACACTGGATGAAATGCAGATGACCGTTTCCGGAAGATTCCTCGCAAGAAGCGGGTGCGCGGACTGTTACAGGGATTTCTCGCACTTTGGCGTCATCGGCAGCCTAGTAGAAGCGACGGTGCCGGGCGACTTGAATGGTGATGCTCAACTGGATTGGGGTGATCTGGAACTATTGGAATCGGTGCTTTATCAGCATGGCTCTGCCGGCCTGCCCGACGCTGTCATCACCTGGGTCGAGGATTTGCGTCGATCCTGGATCGGCGATTCCGACCTGAATGGCGAATTCAACAGTGCGGATCTCGTTGCCATTTTCCAGGTTGGCGAATACGAAGATGCCATCGCGAATAATTCGACTTGGTCGGAAGGAGACTGGAATGGAGACGGCGACTTCGACAGTTCGGACCTGGTCTTGGCCTTTGCAACCGGCGGTTTCGAACAGGGGCCTCGGCCACCGCTGTCCACTCCGGGTGACTTTGATAATAACGGTCTGCTTGACCTAGACGACATCAATTTACTGCTGGTCGAAATTGCCAGCGGTCACGGCGAAGGATTTGACCTTAACAAGGATGGCTCAGTCGACGACCAAGACATCGCAATGTGGGTCGGTCTGAAAGGAACCTACTTGGGCGATGCAAACCTGGACGGAGAATTTAACAGCAGTGATTTCGTGCTCATCTTCCAGGCTGGCAAATATGAACGAGACGTCGAAACGCTCTGGCACGAAGGAGATTGGAACGGCGATCTACGGTTTAATTCGGCCGACTACGTAGCCGCCTTTCACGACTACTGTTTCGCCGGCGACTGCGGACAACTCGGCCCACCTCCCATTTCCACTGTTCCCGAACCCGCGGCGGGAAACCTTGTTTGGTTGGTCGCGTGTCTGCGAAACAGCCGCCGAGTCTGCGTGAGGAGATAAGAGCGTGAGATCGTCAAACATGACAGTGGTTATGGTGTTGGCGTTGTTGGTAATGAGCGAGGCGCATGCCGAAATGTGGAGCACCAAATTGCCTGAGTTTGATAACGTCATTTGGGGGCCGCAATTCAACAAGGCGTATGTGTTTGACTTTGAAACGGAATTCCAACGCATCGATACGGTGACGCTGTCGCTGGACGTCGCGACGTTTTTCCCCGAAACACTCACTTGGGGCTTTGAAATTGAACTCGAGGATATAGTCACCCCAGTGCATACGGTTGCCATCACAGAACAGCTTCCATCATACGTCTCGGTGGAATTACCGCTCTATTTCGACGCAAACCTTCTGGATGGTGCTGGAGAAATAAGTCTTAGAACTACGGTGTTCGATTGTGTTGATTTGTGTGCGATGGTTCAGAATTCACGGTTGACGATTGACGGAGTCGCCGTGCCGGAGCCTAGTTCGACCGAGTTGTTCGTAATTCTCGTGGTTCTGTTATTGTCACGCCGCAGATCTTTAACGCGTTTTAGTCTTTTCGGCTCCAGGGACGTCAACTCGCTAAGACATTTCTAGTTTGTAAAAGGAGCATGCCATGAAACGAAAGTTGGCCATATGTCGAATTCGATGCGGCGAACCGCTAGAAACCCGATCTTGTCTGTCCGCCACCGTATTCGTCGAATCGGAGATTGATTCATCGGCCGAGCTGTCTATTTGGGGAGACATCCGCGCCGCTGATCTGGACGGCGATGGGGATATGGACGTTCTCTCTCCCGGATCCGACGGTGTGGCCTGGTATGAAA
Organism: Planctomycetales bacterium; assembly: GCA_020426955.1. Classification (GTDB taxonomy): domain Bacteria; phylum Planctomycetota; class Planctomycetia; order Pirellulales; family Pirellulaceae; genus JAGQOZ01. Next base: position 14,278 of record JAGQOZ010000030.1, on the reverse strand, counting down.
ACATGGACCGGGCCGGGACATTTGGCGAACGCCGCGTAATTTCGGTTGACGAATCTGATCGTACGTTGATTCATGCCGCCGACCTGGATGGCGATGGTGACACCGATGTTTTGCTGGCAACCTGGGTTTACGATGAAGACGCCGAAAGCAGGACGTTCGAAGTTTCCTGGCTCGAAAACACCGATGGAGCCGGCACGTTTGATGCTCGGCATCAAATTAGCACCGATCTTTATTGGCCGCAGACGCTTCACGTGGCGGACTTGGATGGTGATCAAGATCTCGATGTTTTAGTCGGGTCGCGCGGTAGCGGTGTTGTCTGGATTGAGAACAGAAGCGGTGTTGGGGATTTTGGAAACCAACGGATGATCACGACTTCGAATGCGGATTGCGTCGACACGGCAGACCTGGACGGCGACAAGGGTGCCGATGTGCTTGTCGCGAACGGAAACGGTATTTATTGGATTCAAAACTTGGGCGAGAGTGAGAGGTTCGGCCCGGAGCAGGTGGTCTATCAACCAAATTACCATCACAGTGCCTGCGTTCATGCTGGCGATTTTGATGCGGACGGTGACATTGACGTCCTGTCAGGTTGGAAAACCGAAGATGTTGTCCCGACCGGCGGCGTCGCCTGGCACGAGAACACCGACGGGAACGGTGAATTCGGTCGAACGCATCTGATTACCGAGCCAGTCGGAGCCATGTGGTTCGTCAATCTGTCCGTCTTCGCCGTGGACTTGGATCGCGACAAAGATCTGGATGTGCTATTAAGTTCGCCAGGTGACCGCACGATTTCCTGGTTCGAGAACACAGATGGACGTGGGAGCTTCGGCACGGAACAAAGGAATCTGGAATTGAAGAATGTTCAAGTTCTTCCGTCGCTTTCCATCTTTCCGTCGGATTTGGACGGCGACGGTGATCAGGACGTACTCTATTCGTCGAGTGACAACAAAATCGCTTGGTTTGAAAACCGGCTGACCGGCGACGTCAACGACGATGGCATTTTCAATTCGCGTGATTTGGTCGAAGTGTTTCAGCTCGGTAAGTACGAAGATGAAATCCCACGCAATGCCACCTTCGACGACGGCGATTGGAATGGCGATGGGGATTTTGATTCCGCCGACCTGATCATGGCTTTTGAGGCCGGGCATTATGTTTTCGCGGCGAAGACGACAGCGCGCGAAATCGCAGCGGCAGTGGATTGTGTGTTAGGAGGCGGCAAGATGTGGCGAGATGTGAATGGCGGAGCGTCGAGCGGCAGCTGGTGGTGACAATGTCAGTCGAACCGCACTCCAGAGGAAATCGTGTCGTTGAACTCGATTACCTGCGGGACGTAGGATGGTGGAACACGCATCACTATCGTCCGAACCGTGCCGCAGTAGGTGGTCTCGCCATTCTGCTTTGGAGTGCGGTTTGACAAGTTAGCGAATCATGTGGTTGCCGCTCCGTGTTTGCTGTGTGATACGGTTCGCGACGGGCAGACACCGAGCCCGTTTGGGCTCGGTAAAGTGGGGCTAGGTGTGTCGATTCGACGCGTTCGCTGTTCTGCAGTCACGTGAATCGGACATGCTGGTGATGCATCGCAACGCCGATGACGACCGCTCGTTTGACCGTGATTACGAATACAAACGATTGGTGAAAATGGCGTGGATCGAAGGAACTACTGAGATGACGAAATCCGTGGAACGGTTTATGCACTACTAACCTGCTGATTGAGGATTGACATATGAATGGTTCATGTTTAGGAGCTTGGTTCGATGTCATCGGTAGGTTCTGTAACGCATTGGATGGAGTTAGCTGCAGGAGGCGATTCACCGTTAGCTGAAGACCGGCTGTTCGAACGCTTCTTTGAACGTCTTGTGCAGTTGGCGCGGACCAGACTGAAGGATTGTCCTCGAGCTGGTGAAGACGAAGAGGACGTTGCTCTGTGCGCATTGGACAGCTTCTTTCGTCGAGCAAAAAGGGGCGAATTCACCGACATCCAAGATCGTTCTGACCTGTGGACGCTGTTGGCAACCATTACCAACCGAAAGGCCATTAACCAATTTCATAAGCAGACCGCGGCCAAACGCCGCCTGACTTCGTTAGACGAACCATGGAAGGAATACCACTACGGTGTGGACCAACAAGTTGCTAAAGAACCGCCACCAGATGTGCTGCTGCAGATGATTGAAGAGTGTCACAAGCGGTTGGAGCAACTGCATGATCCTGTTTTGCGCAAAGTAGCGATACGGCGTCTGGAAGGTTACAGCAACGGTGAAATCGCCCGCGAGCTTGAAGTTTCAGATCGTACCGTGCGCCGGAAGATTGATCGAATTCGGCTCGAATGGTCAGAGGCCATGACGTGATGTGTTATTCTGGGCCGTAGCGTCATTAGAGGTGACGAAATGAAATTTCCGGAATCTCAATTCGACGACCTATGGACTCGCTCGACGGTAGCTCGATTGGACGAAGTGTGCGATCGTTTCGAAATGGCATGTAAGTTGGGTTCGTCACCCAAGATCTTTGAAATCCTGCAAGAATGGGACCAACCCTATCGTGCTTGTCTGCTAAGCGAATTGCTGCATCTGGATTTGCATTACCGTAGAAAACGGGGTGAATCGCCGACGGTGTCAGATTATTCCAATCTGTTGCCCGAATACGTCCAGATAGTGGAGGAGATCTTTGCACCGTCCGCAATAGCCGATTCCGATGCTTGGATGGTAGATCACTTGGAACCTGATCATGTACGCCAAGCCGAGCCGCTTTTTCAAATTGGGCGATACGCAGTCAAGCAGCTCATCGGCCAGGGGTCGTTTGGCAAAGTTTATTTGGCATTTGATGATTTGCTTAACCGTAACGTTGTTGTCAAAGTGCCTCGGCCCGATCGCGCCGTAAGCCCTGATGACGTGGCCATGTACCGCGCGGAAGCTCGCATCGTGGCCAGCTTGAAGCATCCAAATATCATTCCCGTTTATGATGCGGGGCACACGGAGGATGGTTGTTACTACGTGGTGTCTGAATATGTCGAAGGGCAAAACCTGGCCGAGAGGATGCGGGGCAAGCGACTAATGCCCTGCGAGTCCGCCAATGTTGTCGCGCAGGTAGCTGAAGGCCTGCACTACGCTCATTTGCACCGAGTGGTTCACCGTGACGTCAAGCCAGGGAATATCATGATTGACCGTTCTGGTCAGCCACATTTGGCTGACTTCGGACTGTCGTTGCAAGATCAATCGAGCCGTGACGCCGACTTCGTTGGTTCGCCAGCATACATGAGTCCCGAACAAGCTCGCGGCGAAGGACATCGAGTGGATGGACGATCAGATGTTTTCAGTTTGGGCGTTGTCTTTTACGAGTTGTTGACAGGAGTTCGGCCTTTTGCCGGTTCGACTTGGCGAGAAATCGCGTGGAAAATCACGTCGGTCGAAGTTCGTCCACCGAGACAAATAGATGATGCGATTCCGCATGAACTGGAGCGAATTTGCCTGAAGGCGATCGAAAAGCGAGCATCAGAACGCTACACAACGGCGTTGGATTTTGCCGCAGATTTGAAGGCCTATCTGGCGTCAACGCACGACGACCACTCTGCAACGTCTCGCCAGACGGAAACGGACTCGCTGGTTCGCCCCGTTCCCGTCATGCCCAAGGGACTTCGTTCGTTTGAGCAGGAAGACGCGGACTTCTTTTTGGACTTGCTGCCTGGGCCTCGTGACCGAGAAGGCTTGCCGGACTGCATTCGGTTTTGGAAAACCAAAATCGAAGAAACCGATGCCGAGAAGACATTTCGAGTTGGTCTGGTGTACGGACCTTCCGGATGTGGAAAGTCGTCTTTAGTTAAGGCTGGCCTGCTACCTCGATTGTCGTCAAACATCGACGTCGTGTATGTAGAAGTCGTCGACGATCAGTTGGAGACGCAGTTGCGAAAGAAGATCCAACCTATGTGCGCTACGGCCACACCTGATTTGCAACTGCGCGAATGGTTACGGAGTCTGCGTCGTGGTCAATGCGGCGGTGCCGGCTGCAAACTTCTGATCGTTATCGATCAGTTTGAACAATGGCTGCAACGGAACAAGGATATCGAATCAAGCGAATTGGTGGCTGCGCTGCGGCAATGCGACGGCCAACGAGTGCAGTGTATCATCTTGGTTCGTGATGACTTTCAAATGGCCATGACGCGTTTTATGCAGGCGCTGGAAATTCGCTTGGTCCAAGGCCACAACTTTTTTGCGGTCGATCTATTTCCCATGCGACATGCTCGCCGCGTCCTGGAAATATTTGGGCGAGCGTTCGGAGACCTTGGGTCAGATGCACTAGCGGTCGAGGAAGCGAAGTTCCTAGACCAAGCGGTGCAGCAGTTGGCAGAAGACGGTAAAGTGGCTTGTGTGCGTTTGGCGTTATTCGCCGAGATGATGAAGGGGAGGCCGTGGACGCCGCATCAACTTCGCGAAGTCGGTGGCGCCACAGGCATTGGCGTTCGCTTTCTGCAGGAACGGTTCAGCGAAAAGTCTTCGATTCCGGAACATCGTTTTCACGAAGAAGGCGTTCGGTCGGTGCTAAGGGCGTTATTGCCCGAAGCCGGTTCGGAAATCCGAGGACGTTCCCGGACTTATCTCGATCTATACGTGGCGTCCGAATACGCACGCGTCGGCAAGGATTTTGACGAATTGCTCCACATCCTGGACATTCAACTACGGTTGATCACGCCAACCGACATCGCTGTTTCAGAAGCAGACAACGAAGGCGAGTCGCCGGCGTTGCACCAGCAGCGGTGGTTTCAATTGACGCATGATTATTTGGTGCCATCCATTCGCGAATGGTTAACTCGTTGCCAACGGCAGACGTGGCGAGGTCGTGCGGAATTATGTCTAGAAGAACGTGCCAACATGTGGAACGCGTCTCGATCAACTCGCTTTCTGCCCAATTTGCTGGAGTATTCTGCCATTCAGATGGGTGTGGCGCGGGCTCGGCGAAATGGCGTCCAACGCCAGATGATGTCGGCGGCGACGAGGCGGTATAGCCGAATTCTTGCTTTGGCAATGTTGTGCATCGTCGTGACTGTCGGCGTCCTGTGGGATCTCAACGGTCGGCTTCGCGCTAAAGGCCTGTTGCAAAATATTTACTCTGCCAAGCCGATGGAATTGGAGCGACTGATCCTGACCGAGCTGCCTGAGTATCGTCGCTGGGCCGACAATCCCTTAAGAACTACGGCGAACGATCCGAACGCAGACAGCGAACGCCGCCGCCGCGCCAGTCTGGCAATGGTGCCCGTTGATTCACATCAAATAGAGTTCTTGTCGAATCAGCTTCCCCATTGTTCGGTGGATGAACTTCCCGTATTCCGAACGTTGCTGTTGCCATACAAACTTCAGTTGAAAACAGAATTATGGAAAAGGCTGATGTCGGCGGAAGAAGATGACACCAGCGTCTTGTCGGTTGCCAGTGCCATGGCCATGTTTGATCCAGAATCCGAAAATTGGTCGCAGGTTGCTCCCGAAATCGTCGACTCCTTGTTGACCGTGAATACGCTGCACTTGGGATCTTGGATGGAGTACCTGCGACCGGTGCGAAATCAACTATTTGATTCGTTGGCACATCGATTTCGTGATTTGGAAGACGGTTCGGCGAGTCGGCAAGTGGCGGCAAACGTTTTGGCCGAATATGCTGCCGATTCACTACCTTCTCTGGTGGATTTGTTGGTCGACGCGGATCCGAATCAGTACCTTTCGATCTTCGAAAAGATTGTTTCCCATGCCAATCGGCACGACGCCATTGCGCTACTAAAGCGGCAGATGTTGACAACGCCAACGGCAAATTGGAACGACAACCATTTCGAATCCAGTCCAACAGCTGACGATGCCACTGTGACTAAGCTTTTTGCAGATTCCCAAGGTGTCTTGGAGCCGCAGTTTGCGTACTGCGCCGCCATGCCATACAAACGATTTGTCGACATGACGGAAATGTTGCGAACTTGGGGATATCGCCCGACATGTTGTCGGCCGTTTGCGTGGCAGAACGAAACGTATGTGGCGGCGGCGTGGACTCGAGACCATGTTGAATGGCGGATGGCGTTGGAAAGGAGTTCCGCTGAAATTGTCGAAATGGACAATCAGATGAAAAAAGAAGGTTTTCAGCCAGTGGAGTTTTTCGGTTATCAAACCGACGCTACATCGCCAGTGCAGTATTTGGCGATTTGGAAGATGACCGACCGCAGGGTAACTCGGCTGGCACTGGATAACGTTCAGAAGCCGAACGGCTTCCATTTGCTAAAGCATTCATCGGTGTTTGATCGTGACGGGACGGCGCGTTCCTGTTCCATCTATATTCAGTCTCAGGCAGGCGATTCGGAAGTTTATGTCGGTACGGGAAAGCGTTATTCGCGAGATTGTTACCCGGGGCACTTTCAAAGTGATGTAAGTTTATGCTTCGTTCCCCGAGTGTCTCGTCAACCGCGACTTCAAGCTCAGCTTCTTGAACTGAATTCGCTTGTAAACGCCAACGAAAGCAACGGCCAGGCGCGTTGGCTGCGAGCGCCCGTGCTGTTTCATTTGGGCGCGGACAACGAGGCTGTGGAGGATTTAAAGTGGCTGCTCCAGCGACTGCCCAACGATAGCCGACTGCTTGCTTTGCTGGCCATTGTGCACGCTCGCTTGAACAATACAGATGAAGCGAATCATTATTTGACGCAGTTTCTGCAGCACGAAGACAATCCCGGCATCACCACCTACACGAAGGCTGTACTCGGCGCGTATCTGGAATCGAATCGGTCGGATTTGGATGAATTGGACCATATGGACAGCAGCGTGAAGAATTCTCGTCTATTTCACGCGGCACGCGCGTATGCCGTGGCGTTTCAAGTGGCGCGAAATCGCGACGACGTCAGTGCCAGTCAGCGTTACGCAGATCGAGCAATTCAGTTACTAACGGCGGCGATTGACCTGGAAGTTGTCAACTATCCAGCGGCACTCGCCTATCCTGACTTTGATTCGCTGTGGGACGATCCGAGATTCGAGCGGATGGTCAGTGAACTTGAATTGAGCTGGCAATACGTAGCGGTATGGCGCCCAATCGACGGCTTCGAGTCTCGGGAAGTGCATTCGCTTTCCATGTCGGAACATCTGCAGCGTTCGCGTGCTCTAGTTGAGGAAAACTATCGGCCACTGGTTGTGTCTACCAACGGGACCGACAGCTCAACACGGACGGTTGCATCGGTTTGGTATCGACCTGTCCTCAGTTCGGAGGAATTGGAACAGTCGGTCACTCGGCGATCGAATGCGGCGGCCGGCCTGATTAGCTTGGGAGAAATGGATTGGACACTCGCGATGCTGCGTGATCCGCAGAACGCGGCCGTTCGTGAGCGGATGATTCATCGGTTCGCACCGCTCAACGTCGATCCGCAAATGCTGTGGAATCAATGGCTGGTCGAGGGAAACTTGGCGGTTCAACGTGCGCTGACCATGTCACTGGGAGAATATGAATACCCGTCTCCGCCGGACCTGAACTATATCGAACGACTCGTGGCGATCTACGAACGTGAAACGGATCCGGGGCTGAGAAGTGCATCCGAATGGCTATTGCGGAAACTAAGAATGGATTCGCGAATTACCGAAACTGACACACAATTGTCACAATGGAACGTCGTCAAGTCAGCCGAACGGATCTCAACCGATTCGCAAAACGTTTGCGGTTGGTGCATCAATAGCCAACGACAGATGATGGTGATTTTGGAGCCGAAAGAGCCGTTTTTGATGGGTTCGCCGACAAACGAGCCGGGGCGGTTGGAGCTGGAGCGGCAACACTGGCGGCGAATCGACCGCATATTTGCCATTTCTAGCAAACAGGTTACCGTCCAACAGTATCGTTCGTTTCTTGATTCACGCGTCCAGACTGACGACGCCGTTGCCCTGGACTTGGATGTTCCGATTGGAGGAGTGACTTGGTACCAAGCCGTTGCGTATTGCAACTGGCTAAGCGAACAGGAAGGCTTGCAGTCTTGTTACAAACCGAACGAAGCGGGCCAGTATGCTGCTGGAATGGAACTTGCCGAAGACTACCTGCACCGCAACGGCTATCGTTTACCGACGGAAGCGGAGTGGGAGTTTGCTTGCCGAGCTGGTTCGGGATCCGCCTATCATTTCGGTCATTCGGACAAACTGTTGTCACAATACGCATGGTATTTGGAGAATGCCTCGGGGCAAGTATGGCCTGCGGCGCAGAAAAAGCCTAATGCGTTCGGGCTATTTGATATGCACGGAAACCTGTTTGATTGGTGTCAGGATTTATACGAAGCTTATCCGAAAGGAAATGCATTGAAGCCGGTGACAGATACCGAAGACTCGCGAGTGAGCGTAAGTGATCAGGAGCGACGAGTATTGCGAGGCGGCTCGTTTAGTTACCAATCGCCATTTGCACGTTCGGCCGCTCGAGCCAGCAATCAGCCAGGCGACCCGTTCAGTGCGGCTGGGTTTCGACTGGCAAGAACATTCGATTCGGAAATCTCACTCGACGATGCTATCGAGGCGAAAGGTAGCGACTGAACGTGCCTTTCAGATCTAATTCGTCTCCCATGGATTGTTGTTGCTTAACGAGTTCTTGGAATAGTTCGCTAATCAGCGAATCGTAAGCGTCGCTGGTGGCCAGGTCTAGCATTTCGTGCGGATCGCGAGCAACATTGTACAGCCGCACGATGTTCGCTTCCGGATAGACAATCAATTTGTAATCTCCTTTGGTGACCATCCGCTGCAGATGAAGATACGCGCCATAGATGGCGTCATAGTGCGACTTGGTTTCGTGGCGAAGCAAAGGTAGCAGGCCTTGAAATTGAACGTGTTGGGGCTTTTCAACCGAAGCCAGTTCCAGCGTTGTCGGCATGATGTCCTGCAAGTAAACGGGCGTTCGAATGACCTGGTCTGCGTCAATCCCAGGACCGCACACAATCATGGGGACTCGGACACTGTGATCGTACATATTTTGCTTGCCGACCAAACCGTGCTGTCCAACCGCCAATCCGTGATCTGCGGTGAAAAAGATGTAGGTGTTGTCCGCTTTGCCGGACGTTTCCAGAGCGTCCAAAATGCGGCCGATCTGCCGGTCCATGTGCGTGATAATGGCGTAATATTCTTGACGATGCACTTGGACGGCGTGTTCGGTGCGAGGAAACGGAGCCAATTGTTCGTCTCGAAGTTTTTCACTACAACCAATCTGATCCTTGAACGGATACCACTTCATGAAATTGGCGGGAATGCGAATCTGTTCGGCCGGATAGAGGTCCACGTACTCTTGCGGCGACTGTCGGGGATCATGCGGCGCGTTGAAGGCTAGGTACATGAAAAACGGATCGGCAGATTCGGCGGCTTGTGACAAATAATCGACACCGTCGTCGCCCAGGACTTCGCTCCAATGTTTGCCGCCTTTCCAATAGCCTTCAAATTGCGGATCGAACGGCGACCACGGATCGGCTTGTCCAGCCAGCGGTCGGTTGTAGCCAGCCGGAGTCTGATTTGGCATGCCGGGACGTACGTGACGAACATGATCAAACGCCTTGTTCGCATCCACAGGGACATGCCATTTGCCACTGTAATACGTTTGGTATCCGGCGGTTCGCAACTGTTCTGACCAGAATCGTCCGGCCGCTCGCTCTTCTTCCATGCTCTTGTTGTTATGGACTTTTTGGGCGTACCACAAAAAGCGGCCCGTATTCAACATTGCTCGGCTGGCAACACACACCGCTCCGCTCCACGAACCCATGTTGTACGCATGAGAAAACGTGGTGCCTTGTCGAACCAAGCGATCTAAATTGGGCGTTTGGATTTCATCGTTGCCAAGTGAACGAATGGTGTCAAAACATTGATCGTCAGCAAAGATGAACAGGATGTTGGGACGTTCTGGCGAAAGGGCTTGAGCCAAGGTGATGGAATGGAATGAAGTCAGTGACAGTAATGTTAGTGAAATAATCCAACGCATCAAATTCTCCATCAGAAACAACGATCATGAAAAATGGTAGGTTAGTGGAAAGCAACGAGGCGTCGTTCCAGAAAAAGTGAGCGGCAAGCCGCAGGTGAAGAACCATGGGCGATCACCGCCTTGACGCTCACTGTCTTACCGTCGGCTAGCGCCTTGACGATCACGGGATGCCGGGCAGTAATTCTTTGAAAGACCTTAAGTTACGAAACTAACTGGCAAATAGCAATTCGCTCAGCTGGTACATCCAGGGATGTTGCCACGGATTGGAAGCGGCGAATGTGGCGGAAAATACCGAGATGGCTAACAACGTGTACGCGGCGCCGCGGCGCAACCGTGATTCAGACAACCAATCGGCTACGGGCATCATTGCAATCAACCACAGCGGAATCAGCCAAAACGCCCAGCGAAATCCTGCACAGACTCCGCCAAAATTTCGATCAATTTCCGGTCGCAGCAACGTGTAAAACGTCAAGCACACCACCGTCAGCACCAGCGTCATTAAGGAAAACGCTCGTAATCGATCTTGATCATTCAGCAGCCAATACACAGCACCGGCTAGGCTGAGCAAGAAAATCGGTGTTAACGAAAACACTCCGTGATGGCCCAGCAAAACGTGAAACGCGTATTTGGGGATCGACGGTTCGCCTTTGTCCACGCCTTGTTTCTCGCCAATCCAGTAGCTGCCGGGATAGTCGTACCAGTCGTCGCCCGGGTCGCGGTGCGTGTATGGCGGGCGCAGATCGTGATGAGCAACATAGTTGGTGCCAAAAAAGCCGCCTAAGATAACGGCTGCTGATGGCGCGAAGGCGATTAACGTAGGACGAGGAAACTTCCATAGCAATGCGGCTGCGATAGAAACGAAAAATGATAACGCCGGCAATTCATTGGCAGCGGCAAACGCCGCCCCGAATCCAGCGATCACAAAGTATCGCCACTTAGGCGTTTCTTCGTTCCAGACTTTTAGCACAGCGTACACCGTCAGCAAAACGGAAATGGCCGCCGGAACATGGTTGTTTAACGACACGGAAAAAGGCGTCAAGAACGTACCCCAAGTCGCGGCGGTGACGACAAACATCCGGGCCCACGCCGTTTCACACAATTCGTGGGTCAGACGCAGCAATAACCAAAAGTATAGCAGTAGCGGAAGCACATTGATCAGCAGCAGGGATGTGCGGACCACGGTAAACGGCGCGTCTTCGATTTCAATATCGAACACGCGATTCATCACGCCGTACGGAACCGCGCACATGGTGGTCAGCAGCGTGGGCTTACTGGAATAATAGTGCCATTTTCCGTCGGTACCTTTGTGGCGAACCTTGTCGATCGAATCCCAACCTCGCCGCTTGATCACCTTATCAATGGCGTACGAATCATGGTCTACCAGCGAACTAATCGTGCACCAGCGACTGCGATCATTCGCGCAAAAGAACGGCAGCCGTCCGTTGCTGGAACGCACGGCCGCAATATGCGCCACCAGATTGACCAAGGCCAGGGCGACGATCAGCCAGCAAACCAGTTTTCCTTGTAACTGGTTTTCATCTTCTTGTTGTTCAATCATGGAGCTTGTTGGCCTTCGTCGATTCGCCTTTCGGTTGTGAACTGAGGTGGGAATTCGGCACGGCCTTGTGTTGGTGACTCTTGGCGATCTGCGATACGTCTCGTATTCGCTTTCTAGAATCGGTCACTCGCCAAGCGGCTTCGCCACCGGTTCGTTCCGACACAGAATACGTATCAGAATCCTTGCCTTGCAGCGAAGTCATCAGTTCCGCAATGAAACCAACCGACATGAACTGCGCGCCCAGAATGGCAAACGCCAGGAAGTAGTAAAAGATGGCTCGTTCTGTTAAATGCAAGTGATAGGCTTCGGTGAACAACATTCGGGAAAGTACCCACCACGCCGTCATGGCCGTGATGCCTAAGATGCCGATGGAAAAGCCAGTCAGGCCTACTGAACCGAGCATATGTTGCGGACGTTGCCCGAAGCCGGTCAGGAATTTGACGGTAAGCAAATCTAAAAAGCCTTTGGGAATGCGAAGCAAACCGTATTTGGATTGGCCGAATTCGCGGCGACGATGATTCACCACAATTTCGCCGATTCGCCAACCTCGAGCAGCCGCCAGGACCGGCACAAAGCGATGGAGTTCGCCGTAAAGTCGAAGTTCGTGAAAGACCTCGCGTCGATAACATTTGAAGCCGCAATTATGGTCATGCAACTTCACGCCGGTCATGCGACTGACCAGCCAATTGAAGACTCGTGAAGGCAGAACTTTGTGCCACGGGTCGTGACGCTTTTCTTTGTAGCCGCTGACCACGTCATGCTGGTTCATGGCTTCCAGGAACCGAGGAATCTCGTGCGGGTCATCTTGCAAGTCGGCGTCCAGCGTCATGACCACTTCGCCGCGAACCGCTTCAAAGCCGGCGCTCAATGCGGCAGCTTTTCCAAAGTTCCGACGAAAGCGAATGCCGCGAACGCGTTTGTCAGCTTCGCACAGTTTTTCGATTACGTCCCAAGACGAATCGGACGATCCGTCATCGACAAAAATGATGTCCAGTTGGTAGTCGTGTTCCGCTGCAACTTCGGACAATTCTTTGTGCAGTTGAACCAAGCTTTCTTCTTCGTTGTAAACGGGAATGACAATCGAAAGCATAGAGGCGGGCCTTTCCGAAAAAGGTGTCTCGTTAAGGAAGGAGCCCTTAGTCTAACTGATTTCTTGGCTTTTTGCACAATTCGTTTGCCGTTTTGAACGCCAGCCGATCATCAGGACGGCGGCTAAGGCAAATTCGACCGCCAGCCAGACCAAGCGGAGTAAAACCGGGGCGATTAGGGCGGTTATTTCGCCGTAAGGATTTTGAAGCAGCTGAGTAAACACGACTTCTCGGACACCCACGCCGCCCGGTAAGCCTGACAGAAAACCGGCTACCATCGCCAAGCTGGTGGATGCCAGCATGCTAGGGAAAGAAGTCCACAGATGGCGAACATCCGGCCCATCAGATAATTCGAAGACGCGTTCCGGCATGGCTTGGATCACGGCCCACAAGCTCATTGCGATAAAGCACCAAGCGATGCCGTTTGCCAGCCAGCCGAATAACATTAATCGCCAAGTAAAACCGTCCAGGCAAGATTCCACGTCCACCGCATCCGACTTGAGTCGCAAGCGTTTGACCACAGCGGTAAAGACGGGAGGAATGGTGGGGAAGCCGGCCGCCAGCATGAGCCCGATGGACATTAGTAGCAACCACGTTTGATCAGAAAACTTCCAAGCAATCATGGCCGCGGCAATAAACGCGCCAACCGCCATCATGGTCAGAGTTTCCGCAAATACGCTGGCACCCACAATGGTCTTGTTCACTTGCGGGCCGGCCAACAGTCCGGTTCGCAGAACGACAACCATGGCCTTGCCGGGGACATATTTTCCCAAATGCCCCACGCAGTACGCTCGGAAAGTGCCCAGAAACCGGGGCGATTGTTGCAACGCGTGCAGCATGCGAAACCAATAAATTCCCATCGGGATCATGGCCGCAGCGTAGAGCAGGGCGGAAATGCCGAGCCAGCGGAAGTTGACTTCGCGAAGGGAAAACTCTTGTTCGGCCAGATCCTTTCGACCTCGCAACACCGCTTGGATAATAAAATAGATGACCGCCACCAGCACGACGACGCGAATCAACATTCGCACGCCATGACGAAGCGTTCTTGATTGTTTGACAGCAGTGGACACGAAATGAGGTAGCTTCTGTGTTTGTGTTGAGTGGTGGTATCGCTGGCGAATTACGAGACAGCGTGGGTTCGTAATCGAACGGATTCCCTTGACGTTCAATCTTGCACGCCTGCGGACCAGAATGCAATATCGGCAATCGGCACCCTGGCCATTCTTGACGACTTGGGACGAGTTTCCTGATTTTCTGTTCGTTTTTCTTCAAACCGAACTTTTGAGAATCACGCCAGAGGATTACATTCATGGTCAACGCATGGAGCAGCTTTGCGCCGACCGAAAGGCCAAGCTTGACGCTGATCCACGTCAAGGCAAACTAAAATCGCTTCCAGCTGGCAAGGAATTGTTGATGGCTCGCAAACGGAAGAACACCAATCCAGACTCCAAGTCGGCCGATTCGACATCCAAAGCCGGCGCCGACAAGACCATGCGGCACGCGCTTTCGCTATCGGGACTGAAGATGCCCGGCCAAACGATGTCGCGGATGGTTTCGCTGTTCGTCCTGCTGGTGATTATTGCGGTGATCTTGGTTTTGTTTTACCGAGTGATGGCCAGTTTCATCTTGCCTCTGTTTCTGGCCGCGTTGTTGGCCGTGGTTTTTCGGCCTATTCACCGCTGGATGCTGCACAAGG
>JAGQOZ010000308.1 GCA_020426955.1 Planctomycetales bacterium | reverse complement strand
GCTTCGCTGGGGCGGTATGCGGATTGTAGGCCAACAGGCCGCCCGAACAGGTGTTGATTCTACCGCAGAGATCGGGCTGGTAGCAAGTTCGGTTTTCGAATGCCATCGAAACTGAGAGTATTCCGAAGAAAGCAATGCGGAAACGTGCGGCGGAAGATGGGATGACGGCAGCAGCGAACCGATTCGTCGACGGAGTTCGCGAATTCGTGTTGAAGAAACAGTTCGGAATTTTTGCAAACCAAGGTCAGGAACTTTCGAACCAAGGCCGACATCTTGCAATCGAAGATCATTAACTTTCGAACCAAGCGGGATGGTCGGGGCCGTAGAATACTTCTCGCCAAGCGGGTCGGTCCGAGCGAAGCACCAAGTCCATCGGCTCGCCACAACTCGGACATTTCGGCGACGCATCTTCATCGCGAAGTTCCTGTCCCTGTTCGCTCGAATCTGATCGGCTCGAATCATTGGCAACAGGCGCCATCCGAACCTTTTTCGTCCCACCTGGCCTCCGCCCGGCGGGCGAAACATCTTTGCCGGTGTGCGTCAGCCACCGGTCGTCGTAATGTTCTAGCCCGTTCAGCCCAGCGGGCGATACATGCGGACGCTCGATGACGCCCAACATCACAATCGGCTGCCACCGCTAATCGAATCAGGGGCTTCAGCGTAGAAATCAGAAACGCGGAGGCGCAGAGTACGCTGAGAGGAATCAAACAACTCTGCGACCTCGGCGTCTCTGCGTTTCAATCCTTTTTTCGATGGTTTTGGGATGACTGATGATTGTGGATGGCACCATGGCACCAACCAGATCCCAAAGATGTGTCGCTCGCTGGGCGGAGAAGTGCTCTTAATGGATGGCACCCAACGCTCCCAGCACGTCAGCCAGATAGGTGATTCCTCCGCGACCAAGCCGTTCTGCCTCGAACGCCGCAAATCGCCGGCCGTCCTTCTCCGAAAGAGTGTTGTAGTAATCGCGGACACGTTGTTCGGTAACTTCGTCGAACTGGTTGCAGAACACGAATGCCATCCTTGGCTCCTTCCAAAATAGATCCCTCATGAAAAAACGAATACTAACAGATCCATGAGGATTTCACGACACTTATTATTCCGACGTTGCTTAGGCTATTATCTTCGCGGCTAGACCGGCGACTTCCGTTTGGTCCCGATCAAGAGTTTCTTCGTCACATTAGACAAGTGGGTTCGTCGACGCATCCGGTCTTGCTACTGGAACAATGGCGTAAACCTTCGGCGCGAATCAGAAACTTGATGAAACTGGGGCTCGACCGGAACGACGCGGTACCTTTCGGCTCTTGCTCACGAGGCCCCTGGTTTATGTCACGCTGTGAAAGTGTTCAAAGCACTCTTACGAACAGCCATCTGCATCAAACCGGCTTGGTCAATCTAGAAATCTGGAGCAAGCTTGCTCCCAAGAGAGAAAACGGCACGAGTAGCGGACCCGCATGCTAGTACTACAGCGCAACGGATGTAGTACTAGGTGTTGTCGGAGGGGTCCCGGCCAACTGGGCTCCTATCCCGATCGGGTTGTAATTTGCCAGATTTGAAGCGTGAATAGTCTATCCACCTTGGTCTTGCGAAGCCTGAAATGCCGCCGCTTGGTTGACGGGAATCACATAAAACCATTGCCCCTTAATCTTGAGCCGTTGCCACGCATCCGGAATTGCGGTCGGAGTTTGCGGTTCTGTACGAATTGAATTCGCCGCGTTGGTCGGTTGCGGAATAAACGGGTTCGGTATGGGATTAGGAGCGTATCTGCCATGATGGGTGCCGACCTGAAACGGATGTTGAGGCATAGTAATCGGGGAAAGTTTGTCCTCCAGTTGGTCAATCCGAGTCTCGTACTGGGTGAACTCCCACGATATGTATTGCCCTAGGAGTTGCAGCAACTCCTTGTCCATTGCAGCCAGCCGTTGCTGAAAATTGTCAACCTCAATATGAGGTTGAGACGACATGAACTGTTCCCATCTGTTAGTTGGCGCAGTGTGCGCGACGTTTGGTTCTCCGCCAAAGCAGAAGGCTGAAAGCGATAGCATTGCCATTGTTGCGAGTGATCGAATCATAGCGAAAATCCTTTTTCGTATCCGAGGCATAAGTAAAGAGCTGTTAGACGTTGTACGATGAAGGCAACCGACTTGTTCGTATACGGATGAGGCAAATAACGGCAATGTTGGCCAACACGGTCTCTAAAATTCGAAACGGACCGTCGGGGGCTTCGGTCCCTCGGCATGATTCGCAATTCAGAAAGCGCAGCCTACAACCACTTAATCCGGCACTTCGCGAATAGAGATGGGTCGGTGGCCTGCGAACAGACGTCGAGAAACTGGCCAATGTCAAGTCGCCATTCAAGTGATTAGATAAACACGAAACGACTTGCGCATCAAAGAATCGTTTAAACCAAACAGATCGATGTTTCAGTGAAGCGGTTTCGTTCAACAACGCGAATAGCGGTGATCAAGACGGATGTCGTTGACGTGGGATACAAGCGTTCATGCTCCAACAGACCAACAGGTTCACTACCAGACCGTACAGTCCGGCATGGATGCCGTACGGTTTTCCGCCAGCGCAGACGAATTGAATGCCGATGGCTGTCGCCACTCCGCAAAGTAATCCGTAAAAGACACTTCGCGCAGAAAGCGGGCGATGAATGCCGATCAGGAACGCTGGAGCGAGCTGTACGAGTAGATCGAATTTGATATCCAACAACTGGATCAGAGTTGTATCTTCGGGCAGCAAGATAGCCACGGTCGTAAGGAACGCGACCAACACCCACGAGCACATCTTGCCGAATGTTGTCAGGTGCTTGTCGGTCGCAGACGGACGCAGGTACCGACCGTAAATATCTTTGGTCAACATGGACGAAATGGACAGCAATACCGAATCAGCCGTGGACATAATGGCCGCCAAGATGGCCGAAAACAGGACGACGACCAACCAATATCCGAATGTCGATTGTTCTTGGATTTCGCGACAAATCACCGACAAAATCGTATCGCCAGTCCCGGCCAATTCGGGAAACCTGGCGATGCCCGTAATGCCCACCACAACGGCGACCAAGGCGGTGGTAAGCGGCAAAACGGCCATGACTTGCAAGCTGCGTCGCAGCGTTTTAGCTGACTTGGCCGCGTAAATTCGCTGGATCGATTGTGGGTACAGCGCGCCGCCCAGCCCCACAATGACGATATAGCTAAACCAACTACGACACGTATTCGCGTCGGGAAGCATGGCTTTCGAACGATGTTGTTCGGATGCCAGAATCACGGCTGTCGATTCGCTGAGACTGCCGTAGTTCATCCAAACCATGATGACCAACACGACAAAGCCCACCATCAGGACCGAACCTTGAATCACATCAGTCCACACCACAGCGCGGAGTCCGCCCAGTGATTCGTAAACGACGATGATCAGCGCCAGCACGATGACGCCCAGCGTAAAGGCTTGCTGCTTGGTGGCAGGATCGTTCGGAGCGAGTCCCTTCAGAACTAGCCCCATGGCCATGAGTTGTCCAAGCAGAAAATTGGATATTCCCAACACCATCAGCAGCGTCGCCACAATGTTCAGGCCGTGATGTTGGTATCGATCGGCCAAGAAATCGACGGGCGTGATGTACGAACGGGCCTTGGCCAATTGGTGCAATTTTGGAGCGAAAAACAGATAGACAACCACAATGCCCGTCATGAAATGGACGCTCATCACCCAACTGAAGCCCGTTCGGTACGTCTTGCCGGTAAAGCCCAGCAGAGTGTTACCACTGTACTGCGTCGAATACAGTGTCAGCAGCAAGACCACAAAGCCGATGCCGTTTCCCGCCAGATAAAAATCTTTTAGCGATGACTCCTTGCGTGCTCGATATCCAAAGCCGCCGATCACCAGTAACGACAGTAAATAAAAAAAAAAAGTAGGCGTCGGTACCGAAGGGCAACAATTGGTCGTTCATGTTGACACCTAGTATTGGTCATCGTGTTTCGAATCGTCCGTTTCCCCGGGCCAAGGTTTGGTCAGCGCCATCACCGCAACCAGCGAAACCAGAGCAGAAAAAACAATGGCCGACACAAACCACGCGGGAATGCCCCAAACCAACCATTCGCGGTCAGACCAGTACCACGGTACGGCCAACGCGAAGAGAGCAATGAAGAGCAGAGCCAATCGCAGGCCAGCAGTAGGAGCGGTTTTCGACACAGCTCGGACCGTTCTTAAGATTCGCAGGGAAATCGATCATGATAACCTCATTCCAGGTCATCATCATCCCGCGGCACGGCGACGAGTGTGAAAAAGAAGAATGAAAACGAGCTGGATCCTTCCAGCTCTATTTCAAAAGTTCAAACGATTACCATTTGAAGCTTCATGCCTAAAAGGAAGTCGATCTAGCGATACTGTCCACGAACACAGTTCGGGCAGTAATTGGGCGAAGTCGGATCCATGTACGATGGTAGGCTGTACGAAGGAACCGCTTGGCTTGGTTGATATTCGATCGTTCGGTTTTCGAATACCGGCTTGTACGTGGTGTGCGAAGCCGCGCTGGCTACAGCACCGTCGGCATGATCCTTCAGTACGGACTTCCAGCCTTCGACACTCATCTTTCCAGCGCCACGAAAAGTAATGAAAGACGCGGTTTTGTCGGTGCATGCAGTATAGGGAAATTCCGTTGCGTTAAATGCTTTGGCAACTTTCTTTCCGTATTCGGTGGTGACGTCAATTCTGCAAAGTTGATACTTCTGCAGAAGTTCACTGTCAGACGCTTGTTGGTCCAGACGAGTTTCTGGTTTCGAGGGGTCTTCCATCACGATGAGTAGTGGTCGTTGAGCAGCCTTTGCTTCAGATTTTGCCTGTCCATAGTTAGATGACCACGCGAGTTCGTTTGACGAGTTCGAACCTGTGACGGCGGATGCAAAGATAATCGCCGTTGCGATCAAAACCTGCATTCTCAGTCCTTTCTACGTTAACCATTGATAAGATTCGCTGCACGAAGCAGCACATTCGGTCAGACAAGGCCTTACTGACGCGAACAAGGTTAACATCATCTGCTCGTCCGACAAGTAGCAGAATAGGTAATTGAACGAAAGTTTAGGAACTAGTTCGGATATTTTTTCTTGGTCAATTATCGAAGAACGTCGCGCCGAAAAATCCGCTTATTCGGCTACAGGGGTTGACATTTCCGTGCGATTGCGGTTCGCCGTCAACGATAAACGATCATCACCTGAGACGAATGCCAGCTTGTTGTCACAGCGCGCGGCACTTCGCATTTACACAAAAAGGCAGTCGCAAAACGAGACACGCGGAACGTCAAAAGAGTCGATTGATACCGTTCAGCGCAGCCACGCGATAAGCTTCCGCCATCGTTGGATAATTGAACGTGGTGTTGATGAAATAGCGGAGCGAATTCCCGGGTGGTTTTTGAGCCATGATGGCTTGACCAATGTGCACAATTTCTGATGCATTGGCGCCAAAGCAGTGAATGCCCAAGATTTCCAGCGTTTCTCGGTGGAACAAGATTTTTAACATGCCAACCGTTTGGCCGGTAATTTGAGCTCGCGCCAAACTCTTGAATTGCGAATTTCCTACTTCGTATGGAACGTTGGCTTCCGTCAGTTCTCGCTCTGTCTTTCCAACCGAACTAATCTCAGGGCTTGTATAAATCCCCGTAGGAATCTCACCTAGTGTTTGGCATTCTCCTTCGCACGAACAAAAATGACTCGCTGCAATTCGCCCCTGCATGTAAGCGGCGCTGGCCAGCGAAGGAAAGCCAATCACGTCGCCCACAGCGTAGACGTTCGAACATTCCGTCTGAAAAAATTCGTTCACTTTCAACTGGCCTCGCTTGTTAGGCACCACGCCAATTTTTTCCAGCCCCAGATTATCTGAATTCCCGGTTCGACCATTGGCCCACAAAAAGACGTCCGACTTCAACTGTTTTCCGCTCTTAAGCGACACCACTACTCCGTCTTCGCGACCAGTGATCTTGTCATAAACTTCACGATGCCGAATCACCACACCCGTGTCTCGCATGTGATAGCTCAATGCGTCAATAATTTCGTCGTCCAAGAATTCCAGCAGTTGATCGCGAGTATTAATCAAATTGATCTTAATGCCCAGATTCCGAAACATCGAAGCGTATTCGCAACCGATCACGCCCGCACCATAGATAGTGATTGACTTGGGCGTGTAGCCCATGGCCAAGATCTTGTCACTGTCAAAAATCCTGGGGTGAGAAAAATCGACGTCGTCAGGGCGAAAGGGACGAGACCCCGTGGCGATGACAATACTGTTGCCGGTTAACTGCTGAATAGCACCATCGGGCTGTTCTACTTCCAATGTGTTCTTGTCCACAAAACGAGCTCGACCATGAATAATGGGAACTCGATTGCGTAAGTAAAACCCCTGCCGCATGTCTTCTTGTTTTTGGATGATGGACGCGGCACTCTTGCGCAAGTCCGGAAAGGAAATATTCTTCTCCAACACCGCTTCTCGGAAGAAACGGTTTTTGGAAATTTCGGTGATTTGAAAAATACTGTACCGCAAAGCCTTACTGGGAATCGTACCCCAATGCGTACAGCCTCCGCCAATCTTGGAATGCATCTCCACAACCGCCACGTTACGGCCGTTCTTGGAAGCCTGCATGGCGGCGCCTTCGCCACCCGGGCCCGAACCAATCACAATGACGTCAAATTCTTGTTTGTTCATATCGTTCGTTAAACCTTGGAATTGTTTTAGCCAACCATGGTGCTGGCCGACTTGGTGCAAATCCGATAGCAACGCACCAGACATGCCGAACCTCGCAACGCCATGGCGGACAAGTCGCCAATCAAGCTCTTCAGGGCGTATTCGGCAGTTCAATTGCTAGCAAATAAGAATTTTGGGCGAATCGTCCGAGAAATCGGTTCGTTCGATTCCTATTGCCCAATTTGACGGCATATTGCTCACTTGATTCGCACGCACCGACGAAAATCCAGGCGTTTGAACGTGGTTTCCACACGGCCGAACTGGCTTGCGTCAGAGACGTCGTAAACCATCTTCGGTCATCGGATTGGGAAGGGCTTGGTCAACGGCATCAATGCGCGCCATTGTTTCTGCATCCAGTAGCAGATCAGCAGCGGGAAGTGCTTGGCGAAGCTGATCGACCGACGTCGCACCGACGATGGTGGACGCCACAAAGTCATGTTGTTTGCTCCACGCCAAGCACAATGTTGGCAGCGAAACGCCCAAGTCATTGGCAATCAACGCCAGCTGCCGAGTGGTTTCGATAGTGCGATCATTAATGAAGCGAGCGGCCATGCGTTGCTGTCGTTCATGACCGTTGACGTATTCTGCGAAGCGACTGCTTGCGGGAATTCCATCGTTGTACTTGCCAGTCAACACACCCGCACCCAGCGGCGAATAGGGCAACAGACTGACGCTTTCTTGACGACAGACTT
>JAGQOZ010000307.1 GCA_020426955.1 Planctomycetales bacterium | reverse complement strand
CAATGGCGTTGTTTCCCGAAACGCCAAACGAGACAGATTACGTAGATATGGACGTCGTCCTTTACAATGATCGAGAGGGTTGGCCGGCGGCCGCCGGAGGACAAGGTTTTTCTTTGCAGCGCAAGACGCCGGCGCAGGACGGTTCCAACGCCAGTAGCTGGCAAGCGTTATTGCCCACGCCCAGCGCCGACAACGACCAGCAAGACAATATCTACGACTTGACGGGCGACAATCGAGTAGACGCGGCGGATATCGATCGGCTGTGTGCGGCCTTAGAACAACCGCCGATGGCGGCTGACCTGAATCGGGACGGGCTTACGAATTTGGACGATTTGACTGCCATCTTGAAATACGTGTCCAGCTTTCCAGGCGATGCCAATCTGGACGGACTTTTCAATTCAACGGATTTGGTGATGGCGTTTGCGGCCGGAGCATACGAAGACGGACGTTTGAATAATTCGTCTTGGAACAGCGGCGATTGGAATTGTGATCGCGAATTTGATACGCGAGATCTGGTGGCGGCGTTTCAGTCCGGAAGTTATTCCGCAAATGCTGAAGCAAACGACGTTTCGCAAAACACCAGCGACACACAGCAGCCGAATCAGCCATCAAACCTAAACGACGCCGTACTGGCCATTCGAATCGAACAATCCGATGCAAGTAAAAATCGCAAATCTGAACGAACAAGCGTTCCGGCTAATTCGTCGAGTCTTGAGATTTCGCCAAGACAGGATCCAAATCGTCGAAGATAGCTCCCACGCCTTCGTCAAAAACGCGTCCAATTAACAGATTCGTTAGATTGCCTTTGTAGTGCGGAAACTGCTTCATGAACGAACCGAAACTGAATTCGTTGTTGTAGAAAGCGTGGACCAGTTTGCGAATCCAAACGACTCCAGACTTAAATTCAGCGGTCCAGTTACCCAGTTGTTCGCCCGATAAGTCATTCTTTTGAAATCCTTCCGCAATGGCATCCGCAGCCAGTTCACCCGATTTCAGGGCCAGGAAGACGCCGGACGAATAGACTGGGTCAATAAAGCCCAACGCGTCGCCAACAAGTACCCAACCATCTCCCGCGTGCTGACTGGTCCAATAGGAAAACTCTTTGGCCGCATGAAACTTGTCCACTCGTTTTGCATTCTTCAATCGCTGGGCAACCGCATCGCAATTGTTTAACTCTTCCGCGAACGTCTGTTCGCTGGTGCCTCGATTTCGCAACAGATAGTCGTTGTCCGCCACCACGCCCACACTGACGATGTCATTGGCCAGCGGGATGTACCAGAACCACGCCGACTTGTCGTTGGTGTGAAGAATGATGGTGGTATTCCGGCCATCGGGCACTCGATCTGCACCTTGAAAATACGACCAAATCGATGCCTTTCGCAGGTCGCGGTTTTCCTGCCGCAGCCCTAAACGATTGGCAATGAAGGTACTCTGGCCGGTAGCGTCAACAATCACTTTGCAAGAGCTGTGTACGTTTTGCCCGTCGCGGTTTCGCAGCACCACATTTCGCACGCCGTCCGCATTGGTCTGTTGGTCAAAGTCCATTACCCGTGTCTGATCGCAGCAATCGGCCCCTTTTTCGGCAGCGTTATGGAACAGCATTTCGTCGAACTTGGATCGTTCCACATGCCAAGTGCGAGAACATTCTCGAGGATCATTTTCTTCGAAGTAAAACGGTTGCGATTCTCGGCCAGCACTCGTGACAAACTGCACGCCAACCTTGGAAACAAAGCCGCACTCCTTCATTCGCTCCAGCACACCCAGTCGCTGCAACGCCCAATAGGTCTCCGGCATTAGAGATTCACCGACGTGGAAACGAGGCATCGCTTCACGTTCCACAAGCAGCGTTTTCAATCCGTGTTCCGCGGTAAGCGTTGCCGTGGAACTTCCAGCTGGCCCAGCACCCACCACGATCACGTCATAATAAGCAGCAATTGAAGATTCAGATGGCTTGATCATCTTCCTATTCCCGGAAATAGAATCGATACTTTGTGGCTTACGCCATTTTGTCGAAACCGTCATCGTACCAAATTTGGTTTCGAATGGATCTATGTGTTGCTTAGCCGAACTGACCTGATAGTGCTTCTTTTATATCGCCATATTCGAACTGAAATCCTGCATCGGTCAATCGCTCCGGAAGGACTCGAGTGCTAGACAGCAACAAATCGTCGGCCATTTGCCCGAATGCCAGTTTTGCCGCAAAAGCTGGGACCGGAAAAATAGTGGGTCGTTTTAGCACGCCGCCCAGAGTCTTGGTGAACTCGCGATTGGTGACTGGCTGGGGGGCGACTAAATTGACCGGTCCATTCAGCGAAGAATCAGTTACGCAGTGTAATAGGGCTCGCGCTAAGTCTTGAATCGCAATCCAGCTCATGTATTGATTGCCTGATCCAATCGTTCCGCCGACCCCCATTTTGAACGGAGTCAGCATTTGTTTTAACGCTCCACCTTTTTCGCTCAATACCACTCCGATGCGTCCTTGAACCGTCCGAATGCCCGCGTCCGCAGCAACCTTGGTGGTCGATTCCCATTCGCGGCACACGTCGGCCAAGAAGCCTTCGCCGGGCGAAGAATTTTCCGTCATGCGTTCGTCACCTCGATTTCCGTAGTAGCCAATGGCTGAAGCGCAAACAAAGGCGGCTGGTTTCTCTTGTAGCGAAGCCAAGGTCGAGGCGATGAGCTTGGTTCCTTCTACACGGCTTTCTCGAATTCGCTTTTTCTTGGCGTCGTTCCAGCGACCTTCGGCAATGTTTTCGCCTGCTAGGTGTACCACCGCGTCAATACCTTCAAACCCTTCCGTGTCACAAGTCTGCTCGGCCACGTTCCAGTACACACCCGACTGTTGGCGTCGGCGTACGGCTGGAATGATTTCGTGTCCTTGGCTGCTTGCCAGCTGGCCAAATTCGGTTCCGACCAATCCAGACGCACCGGTTACAATCATTCGCATAGTCGACCTCTGCTTCGAAAGGTGAATTTCCTGAACCACTTGTGATTCAGCCGATCATTGGACGGATTGTAGGCGCATCTGGAAAACCGTCAAATATTCGCCTTGCTAACCACAACAAATAGCATCGGCTTGTCCCTTATCCCGAACTTGGATCAACAATCGCGAATCCAGACGTGCAAGCCTCAAATTCGCTCCGTTTTACCACTGTTATTCGCTACAACTGGATTCCCCGCCTTAGATGGCTCGAATTCCCCGGTTTCTTCAGCTAGATTAAATTTGCGCGGGCAAAGGAACCTTCTTTCTCCGGTCCTTTGCGGTCTTGCTTGATCTAGCTGTCTGAATTCGAGACTCATCCAGATGATTCGACCATTTTCGATCTGTTCAGTGACGTTGATTTTTTGCGGTTTGTTGGGATGCAGTCGTTCGACTCCAGTTCGAACCGCCGTCGAAACCGAACCACCCACGGACAAAATGTTGCAACGGTTGTCTGCCGAACGAACCGGTATCGATTTCCAATCCGTTTGGGACAAGCCCGCCGAATTTGATCGAATCTTCTATTCTCAGAATACAGGCGGCGGTGTCACAGTGGGTGATTACGACGCCGATGGATTGCCCGATCTTTATTTCAGTCGCACGTCGGGTGGCAATCGGTTGTATCGCAACTTAGGCGATTTTCGTTTTGAGGACGTCACAATTTCTGCAGGCGTCGCGGATGATCAATATTGGTCCACCGGTGCCAGTTTTGTCGATATCGACAACGATGGTGATTTGGACCTTTACGTCTGCGGGTATGACGAAACCAATAAACTATACCGCAACAATGGAGACGGCACATTCTTCAACGTGGCCGGCGCCTTTGGTTTGGACTTTCATGGCGCCAGCGTGATGATGTCGTTTGCGGATTATGATTTAGACGGCGATTTGGATGCCTATTTAGTCACTGCCGGGTTGCCACCGGGGCCTGAACATCAGTTCCGAGTTCGCTTTGTGGAAGGTCGTCCAGAAGTTTTGCCCGAACTGCGAGAATACTGGCAAATGCTGTATCTGCCTGGCGAACGAGCAAGACAGGTGGAAGCCGGGCAATTCGATCATCTCTTTCGCAACGAAGGTCCCGACCAAAACGGCAATCCTCGTTTCGTGGACGTCAGCCAAGATGCCGGAATTGATGGCGCCGATATCGGACAAGCGTCGACTTGGTGGGACTACAATCAAGATGGCTATCCCGATTTGTACGTGGCCAATGACTATTGGGGTTCGGACAAGCTATATCGCAACAACGCCGACGGAACGTTTACGGATATCGCTAAACAGGCGTTGCCGCACACGCCTTGGTCTTCCATGGGAACTGATGCTGCTGATATAAACGGCGACGGCAAATTGGATCTGATTGCCACGGACATGGCAGGTTCGAACCACTTTCGACAGAAAGTCGGTATGGGAGACATGAACAGCAGCGGCTGGTTCTTGGAATACGCGGAACCTCGTCAATACATGCGCAACGCCTTGTACGTTAATTCGGGGACGGATCGTTTTTTCGAAGCAGCGTTTTTAACGGGCGTCAACGCGTCTGACTGGACCTGGTCACCTCGGTTCGAAGACCTGGATCTGGACGGTCGCTTGGATCTAATCATCACCAACGGGATGTCTCGCGAATTCACCAATTCGGATCTGAACGCCCAAGCGACAGCGCAATTCAAAGAGGGCACTCCTGAATTCTTTGCGTTCTGGATGAAACAGGATTACAAACGAGACCAGAATTTGGCATTCAGAAATCTTGGTGACTTTCAGTTTCAGGATGTCAGTCAAGATTGGGGATTTGATTTGGTAGGTGTCAGCCACGGCGCCGCCACCGCGGATTTAGACGGCGACGGTGACTTGGACGTGGTGGTCAATAATATGGATACTTCGGCAGCGATTTATCGAAACAATTTGACCGATCCCAATTTTCTGCGAATCAAGCTGGCGGGCACTCAGAGTAATCGCTTTGGTTTGGGAGCGACCGTCCGAATTGAACACGATGGCCAAACTCAGATTCGCTACTTGACGCTGGCCCGAGGTTGGAATTCCACCAGCGAATTGGTAGCCACGTTCGGCCTAGGCGACGCAAAGCAGGTAGATCGCATTGTCATCGACTGGCCGTCGGGCATTCGTCAAGAATTGCAAGACGTCAAGGTTCGGCAAGAAATGACTGTCAAAGAAGGTGGTTCTGCAGTAGACGCAACGGAGTCACTTGCCAGTCATGACGCGATTTTTCGGCAAGTCGATCCGTTTCGCCGCAAGAACGCCGTGCACGTAGAAACACCCTACGACGACTATGCCAAGCAGCCCTTGCTGCCCAGCAAGATGTCTCAACTGGGACCGGGCGTCGCCACTGCCGACATTGATGGAAATGGATTCACGGATCTGTATTTGTCCGGTGCGGCAGGACAAGCGGGCGAACTTTGGATGGGTACCGAAGAAGGATTTGAGTTTCGCCATGTCCAAGCGTTCGCCGCCGATGCCCAGTGCGAAGATATGGGAGCCATTTTTCTGGACGTGGATGGTGATGATGACTTGGATTTGTATGTGGTCAGTGGCGGTGTGGAATGTAGTCCGGGTGACACTGTGCTGAAGGATCGCTTGTATTTGAATCAAGACGGACGATTCGAATTAGCCGATGCGGGGACGCTGCCCGATTTGGCCGAAAGCGGTGGAGTGGTGGCGGCTGCGGACTATGATCGAGACGGTGATTTGGATCTGTTTGTGGGTGGTCGAGTTCGTCCGCATGAATATCCGTTGCCCTCCCAAAGTTACTTGCTACAAAACGAAAACGGATGCTTCGCTTTGGCGGAAATGCGAGTGCTGAATAACATTGGCATGGTGACTGCCGCCGTCTGGACCGACCTGAACGATGACGGTTGGTTGGATTTGGCTATTGCTCACGAATGGGGACCGATTCGAATTCTGCTGAACACCAATGGCAGCTTTGTCGATGCGACCGCCGAAGCCAACCTAGCGGACATGCTGGGTTGGTGGAACAGTATCAGCGCTGCCGATGTGGATGCGGATGGCGATATCGATTTGGTGGTGGGCAACTACGGCCTGAACACCAAGTACCACGCTTCAAAAGACCATCCTGTGCAAATTCACTATGGCGATTTTGATGCGACCGGCAACATGCAGATTGTCGAATCCGAGTATGAAGGTGATAAGTTGTATCCGGTGCGAGGCAAAAGTTGTTCCACGAATGCGATGCCGTTCTTGGCCCAGAAATTTGAAACCTACACGCAATTCGGATTAGCTGAATTGGACGAAATCTATTCGCCCGAATGCCTGAACGCGTCGGTGCATCTGAAAGCATATGAACTTCGGTCAGGCGTGTTGATCAATGAATCGGGCAAGTTCGAATTCAAGCCCTGGCCTCGGCTGGCGCAAATTGCGCCCGTATTCGGAACCGTGGTTGCCGATTGGAATCGCGATGGTCATTTAGATATCTTCGCCGCTCAGAATTCCTATAGTCCTCAGCGCGAAACCGGTCACATGGATGGCGGCATGGGGTTGCTGCTGTTAGGAAATGGAGCTGGAGATTTTCAGCCCATGGCACCGGAACAAAGCGGCATTCTCATTCCCGGTGACGCAAAATCGGCGGTTCGCTTGGACTACGATCGGGATCAAGATCAAGACTTGCTGGTGGGTGTCAACAATGGTCGGTGGATGGTCTTGAAGAACGAACAATCGCCTGAACCCAAAGCCAAGTTGCTGCGGCTGGAAGGTCCTGTCGGAAACCGCCAAGCCATCGGTGCTCGAGTTACCGTTTCGCGAACCAACGGCACGCAAGTCTGGGAAGTGCATTCGGCAGAAGGCTATCTGAGTGCCGGTGTTTCAATGCTTGAACTACCTCAGGATACAGTCGGAATTGACGTGCGTTGGGCGGATGGTTCGCACCAAGTTCGCGAGGACCTGAAAGGCGATGTATTGGAAATGAAACACTCGTCCCCCTGATGGACTGCACAGCGAGTTTTGTTGTGGAAAATGGAATCTTTCGAAAAATCATCCTTTTGCGAAAATACGGACCCTGCATTACGATAAGTAGCTGTCTTTTCGTAGCCCATCTGGGCATCTTCTATGCGCGGTCTATTGTTTGAGGTGAGGGATGAAACATCGAATGAAGTTTGGAGCATTGCTCTGCATGTTTTCTCTGGTCGGAGGGCCAGTTGCCAATGCCATTGAAACGGCGGGCGAATTGTATGTCGATTTGAACGCGGCCGACTTTGTAACGGGCGGAACAAGTTGGTCGAACGGCGGTACGTATACCAATTTTGATGCCGTTGGTGCTCCGCGAGCTTGCACCGTGCATCAGTCTCCGGGAATTGTCTTTGACGGTGTCAACGATGCGTTTGTCGGAACCGATTTGGCTCCGGAGGGTCTGATTGGTCTGGATCCGACTCGAACCATCGAAGTCTGGGCGTTGAATCCAAACATCGCTGCCGAAGAAACGCTTGTTTC
>JAGQOZ010000306.1 GCA_020426955.1 Planctomycetales bacterium | reverse complement strand
TCGCATGGATAAGAATCGTCGCCAGTTTTTGGGCAATGTCGCCGGTGTTGTGGCAGGTGCTGCGTTGTTGCCAGGCCAAGCTGCTAACGCTCAAGATTCGTCATCACAAACGACAGCCAAGGTTTTGCGGCCTAATCCGATTGCGATTTCGTCCTATTCGTTTTGGCGATTCAATGATTCGACCAAGCTGCCGATTGAAGATTGCATCTCCATTGCGGCCGACATGGGGTTCGATGCATTCGAAGTCTTGCACATTCAAATGGCGGACGAATCGAACGCTTACCTGCAAAAACTAAAGCGACAAGCCGTTATTGCCGGTATGGACTTGTGCGGATTTTCTACGCATCAAGGTTTTGTCTATCCAGATAACGAGCGTCGCCAAGAGAATATTGACCACACGATTCATTGCATGCAGCTGGCGCACGAAATGGGTATTCCCACCATGCGAGTGAACACGGGACGTTGGGGGACAACCAAGACGTTTGATGAATTGATGGCCAACAAGGGAATTGAAGATCGACTTCCTGGACATACGGAAGACGAAGGCTTTGATTGGGTGATCAGTAGCTTTGAGCAACTGGTGCCGCACGCGGAAAAGTATGGCGTGTTGATGGGTTTGGAAAATCATTGGGGTTTGGGGCGAACCGCAGACGGAGTGTTGCGAATTGTCAATGCGATTGATTCGCCTTGGCTGCAAGTCACCGCCGACACCGGCAATTTTCTGGAAGACCAATATTCGCAACTGGAAAAGATGGCTCCCAAGGCGGTGTTTGTGCAGGCCAAAACCTATTACGGCGGTGGCAAGTGGTACACGCTGGAGATTGATTACGATCGAGTGGCTGCGATCCTTCGCGGTGCCGGCTACCAAGGCTACATTTCACTGGAATTTGAAGGCAAGGAAGATTACATGACGGCGATTCCAAAGAGTCTGGAAGTATTGCGAAGTGCGTTTAGGACCGCATAGACCTACCAAGTTCGTCTGCGGACAAAATCGACCGGCTGGATGGACTATCTTGGCGACTGAATTATTCTTCCGCCGGCGGCCGGTTATCTCGTCGAAATACGGCCACCACATCTTCCACCGGAACGACAAATAGTTGGTTGTCTGATTCAAAATCAACCGGAATGGCGTTTTTCGGATGGAAAAGGACTTTGTCGTATTGGCGTAGCGGGACGTCGTCGTCATTTTCGACTTGTGCGGAAATAGTGACAATCCGGCCGGTGATGGTAGGGATTTCGGCTTGATCCGGCAATGCGATACCCCCCTTGGTGGTGCGTTTTGGTTCGTCCTTCCGCACGACAACTCGCGCACCAATAGGCTCGACATACTCAAATGTGGTCGATTTCCTTGCCTTTGCCATGTATGGATGCCCTTCTAGGGGGTCGATTAGCGGATGGTTCGAATACCGGAGTTCGACGGTGCAAGTCGAATTGGCGGTCTTCACAGGATCGACAGTATAAAAGAGTCTGCCGAAACCGATAACCGTGGTCTGTCCCTGCTAGCGAGCGAATTATCGTCGTTCGAATTTGCCATTCGGGGTTGAATTTTTGAAGTGATTTGAGACAATCCTGGATTCGTCCATGAATGATAAATAGGTTAATCATCCGCCTGAAATACGCGAGCCTGGCGGTTCGGGGAAAAATTGCAGGTTTCCTAGGCATTTCCAGAGATTCGCGGCCAGGCAGCCGACAGTTATAGATTTTATCCGGTTACCAGAGGTATCGATGTCAAACAAAGAGAGTTTTCACGTACAGTTGCGTGATGTGAAGGGGACGCGAAAGTCACGGGCGTTGCGAGCGTCTGGATTGGTTCCGGCCGTTTTGTACGGTCACGGCCAAGAATGTGTCAATTTGACCGTTCCAGTAAAAGAGGTAGACGCGATGATTCGCCATGGCAGCCGAGTGGTCGAGCTGTCTGGTGGTATCACAGAAACGGCATTTGTCAAAGAAGTGCAGTGGAACGCGTTTGGCACGGACGTATTGCACCTGGATTTGACTCGAGTAAACGCGAAGGAATTGGTTGATGTTACCGTTCGCGTTGAATTGCGAGGTGACGCGCCGGGTACTCATCAAGGCGGGATGGTTAATCACGTCTTGCACGAATTGGAGATGATGTGTCCAGCCAGTGACATTCCGGAAAAAATTGATTTGGATATCAATCACCTGGAGTTGGATCAGTCGATTACGGCCGGGGAGATCGACTTGCCCAAGGGCGCAACGCTGGTGACCGACAAGAGTGCCGTGATTGTGCAATGCAGTGAAGTTCATGCTCAACCAGAAGAAACGGGCGTAGTGGATACCAGTGCCGAACCGGAAGTGATTGGCCGCAAGGAATCTGCGGAGGAAGAGGGATCGGAATAGATACCGCTGGTTTGATAGATTGCATTTGACAAAGACAGGATATTCGTTTTTTTGCTTCGTTGGCTTTTAGATTGGCTTGGTTCGACGGGATCAATAGATAAAGCCTGGGATGCGGAAAATGGGACAATGAAACTGGTGATCGGGCTGGGGAATCCCGGTCGCAAGTACGAAGGGACTCGCCACAATATCGGATTTGATGTGGTGAGCGAAGTTGGCAGTCAGGCCGGAGCGGGAATCGCCAAGGCGAAGTTTCAAGGCCAGATTGCGGAAGTGAACATTGGCGGAACCAAGACGGTTTTGCTGATGCCCCATACGTACATGAATCGAAGCGGCGGCAGTGTGCGAGCGGCGTTCGATTTTTATAAACTTGAATTGGAAAACGTCTTAGTTGTATGTGACGACCTGAGCTTGCCGGTGGGGCGAATTCGATTTCGTGCCAAAGGTTCGGCCGGTGGTCAAAAGGGACTTGCTGATATTCTGGCCAAACTGGGGAGCCCCGAGGTGCCTCGGCTGCGTATCGGAATTGGGCAAACGCCTGAAAACTGGGATACGGCGGATTACGTGTTGGGACGTTTCCGCGAGGATGAAAAACCCGTCATTCGTGAGGCGATTGATCGAGCAGCCGTAGGGGTTGTCGATTGGATTCGGCTCGGAATTTCAGATTGTATGAATCGGTATAACGGATAAGTGTGAGGAGCTTGCTTTGGCAACCAACGTCTATGAATGTCTTTTTTTGCTAGATTCGAATCGCTATGCTCGCGACCCGAATGCTGTAGCAAACCAAATTAGCGAAATCGTCGCCAAGTGTGGCGGAGAAGTGATGGTCAGCCGACTTTGGAATGAACAACGTCTGGCCTATCCCATCGACGGTCACCGAAAAGGCACGTATTGGCTTTCGTACTTTAAAATGAGTAGCGAAAAGCAGACGGAGTTCAATCGCATGTGCCAGTTGAATGATTCGATTTTACGGAATCTGGTTCTGAAGGTCGATTCGAGATTGGTGGATACGCTTGTGGCTCACGCATCTGGCGAACGAAACGCCAACGGTTCGGCGGAAGAAGAAGGCGACGAAGTTGCTGAGCCTGCAGGTGCGGACAGCTAGGAATTTGGTCCCAAGTGTTGGTTCCTTGAGCGGTCGCGATTGATTGGTTATACCTTACGCAGTCGAATTTGATGCTGGTGCATAAACCGGTTATGACCAAGCATCAAGCCCCTGCCGCGAAACGTAGAAAATGTGGTCGTTTGTTCACATCATTCGCCCGCTTCAACGGAGGATGAACTGCTATGGCAAGCTTCAATCGCGTAATCCTAGTTGGAAATTTAACTCGAGATGTCGAATTGCGGTACACGCAAGGTGGCATGGCAGTAACCGATGTCGGTCTGGCTGTAAATGATCGTCGCAAGAATGGTCAGGGCGAATGGGTGGATGAAGTGACCTACGTTGACATCACCCTGTGGGGACGACAAGCCGAAGTGGCTGGCGAATACCTGAGCAAAGGTTCGTCCGTCTTGATTGAAGGGCGGCTTAAGCTGGATACCTGGGAAACAGACGGTCAAAAGCGATCCAAGTTGCGAATTGTTGGCGAACGAATGCAGATGTTGGGCGGCCGTTCGGGTGACGGAGGCAGTCGAGGTGGTTCGCACAGTCGCCCGCAAGCCGATTCGGAATTCAGTCAGCCGGTTGCCGCGAATGATGACGGTCCATCGCCGCCATCGGAAGATGACATACCTTTTTAGTTGTATTTGTAAATTGATGAAATAGTGCGTTTGCGTTTCCATTCGCTTTGATTGAAAACTGACGAACGATCAGATCACATATAGGGAAGTTACTGCTCATGTCCATTTCGAAGACCAGAGTCAAGAAGCTGCTGAATCGACCGAAGCGATTACCTCGAGGCAAACATGGTGGGATCGAACTATTGTTGATCCAATCCGTCGACAAGCTCGGCAAACAGGGTGATGTTGTTGAAGTTCGCGCTGGTTATGCCAACAACTACCTGTTGCCGCAGGGCTTGGCCACAGTGGCCACCGATCATCACAAGCGAATGGTCGAAAAGCACAAAGCCAAGTTGGAAGCGATCGAAAAGGCCAGATTGGCCGGCTATCAACGGCAGGCAGATCAACTTTCCAAGCTCAGCGTAACCATCGAAGCGAACGCCAACGATGAAGGTCATCTGTACGGTAGCGTTGGCGCTAACGAAATTGTTGCTGCATTGAAGACGCAAGACGTCAAATTGGATGCAGGCCAGATTAAACTAGAGGGGCCATTGAAGGAACTGGGGCTGTACACTGTAAAAGTCTCGCTACATTCCTCGGTCATGTCTGAACTCAAGGTTTGGGTTGTACCCGCCGTAACAGACAAGTAAGTGTCCGGCCGCCATTTTCTGATGGTTTAACAACGCGTGACTTTTCGTTCCGAAAGCACGCGTTCCTCCAGGCGGTTCTGTCGTTCGTGAGTTGTCACCGCGAAAAGCGTCAAACCTTGAATTGGTGCCGATGCGCTGGACACTCCCTTCTTTCGCGTATTTGGCATATTTTGCGGTTCCATTCGTCCCAGTCTACTTCGGTTCGAATCGAATCTCGGTTTCTGCTTTTGTCAGCTACTTGGCTGCGGTAAAATGAAATCGCAAGTTGCGGCGTTGACCGTCTGTTCCCGCAACCAACAGCCACTCTCGCCTTTACGGAAGCTTGCATTATGCGATTCCGCCCCGCCAACGTTGTCGTTCTGCTGCTGTCTATTCTCCGATTGATTGCGTGTTGGACGCTGGTTCTTGCCGTCGTGTACGCCGTTTCGGGCAGTGCTGCGGAACCAACTGTGGACTTCAACCGAGATATCCGGGGCATCTTGTCCAACAAGTGTTTTCGGTGTCATGGTCCCGACGAAACGGAACGGCAAGCAAGCTTACGATTGGATCAACAATCGAGCGCATTCAGCGAAGCCGATTCGGGCGAACGAGCGATCGTGCCGGGTAATCCCGATGCCAGCGAATTGATCGTGCGCATCACATCCACGGACGAATCGCTGCGCATGCCGCCGGTCGACGCCGGACCGCCGCTTGATCAGCGAGAACAAGATCTGTTGGAACGCTGGATTCGCGAAGGTGCCGTCTTCGCCACACATTGGGCTTACCAACGGCCGCAGCGACATGCACCTCCCAGCGACGCCGCGTTTCGACAGCTCGCGGAACAAAACGATTTGTCGCCGACCATCATCGCATCGTTACTGGAATGGCCCGCGCACGAAATGGATCGCTTTGTCTTGCATCGACAACTGCAAAACGGTTTGACCCCTTCAGCCAAAGCGGACAAGCGAACGTTGGCTCGACGAGTGGCTTTGGATTTGACCGGACTTCCTCCGTCGTCCGAAGCGTTGCAGCGTTTCTTACAAGACGATTCGAATCACGCATATGAAAACTATGTGGACGAATTGTTGAACCAGCAAACGTACGGAGAACATTGGGCTCGGCGCTGGCTGGATCTGGCTCGCTACGCTGATTCCGCCGGCTATGCCGACGATCCACCTCGGACCATCTGGGCTTACCGAGATTACGTCATTCGATCGCTGAACCAAAACGTGCCGTTCGATCAATTCACCATCGAACAGCTGGCCGGAGATTTGCTGCCGGAACCTTCGCAAGACCAGTTGATAGCTACGGCATTTCATCGCAACACGCAAACCAACAATGAAGGTGGCACCAACGATGAAGAGTATCGTAACGTGGCGATTGTGGATCGAGTGAACACGACACTGGCCGTGTGGATGGGCACCACCATGGCGTGTGCTCAATGCCACAGTCATAAATACGATCCGATTTCTCAAGAAGACTATTTTCGCTTCTTTGCCATTTTCAACAACACGGCGGATGCAGATCGACGTGACGAAAGTCCGGTGGTTGACGTCTGGACTACGGCCGATCAACGTCGCAAACAGCAGCTGCAACATCAGATAGCGGAATTGGAACAAACGCTGCGAACCTGGACACCTGAACTTCGCGCTGCACAATCCGAATGGCTGCAGAGTCTGCATCAACCCATCACTTGGCATCTGGCGAAAGACATCGACATTCAGCTGAATCAACCTCACGCCGACGCGAACGCAACTGAAGCCAATGATTCGACGACACCGATAGTCGAATTGGACGTCCGGCAGTTGACGTCGGCACAGCAGGCGATGACCGCCATTCGCATGGAATGGAACCGTGCTATCCAGCTGCCCAATCCAGCGGAACGGCAAGATGGTTCGTCTACGAATTCAAATGCTTATCAAGTTCGCTTTGTGCCGCACCATCCAAGCCACGGCCAGTCGGTTCGATACGTGCGGATTCACATTGCTGGTTCGAACAGTATTCTTTCGCTGGCTGAAGTGGAAGTCTTCCATCAAGATCAGAACATTGCAGCAAGCGGACAGGCATCGCAAAGCAGCACTGCGTATGGTGGTTCGCCGCAACGAGCCATCGATGGGAATACGGACGGAAACTATGATGCCCATTCGGTGACGCACACAGAAACAGAATCAGATCCCTGGTGGGAATTGGATCTGCAAGAAGCGCGAACCATTGACCGAATCGTCGTGTGGAATCGGACGGACAATCAGTTACAAAGTCGCTTGCAGAATTTTTCGATTCAGCTGTTGGACGAAAAACGCCAAGTGGTAGCGGAAACAACGGTCGCCGAATTACCTAATCCCAGTCACACTCATGCTGTTTCTAGCGAGCGGAACGTGGCGCTGCGTTCCGTCGTGGTTACGAACGATACGCCGCCGCAAGTCGATTGGATTTTGACCGACAAGTTACCACAACAAGACGGAATGGTTCGCTTTCGGATCGTTGGTTCGAACCTGCCGTCGCTCGATGCTTCGAATGACCTCAAGCTGTTTTGGACCAGTGATCCGGAGATTCAAATTCGGTCGCAAATTCCGCATGACATCGTGGCTGCGGCGAGTATGACGCAGGAACAGCGAACTGCAGATCAACAGGCACAATTGGATCAATACTTCTTGGAAAACGCTCCGCAGCATGCCACCTTGCGAACGCAACTGGCCAACTTGCGAAAGGAACTGGCAGAACTGAAGCCGTCCAC
>JAGQOZ010000305.1 GCA_020426955.1 Planctomycetales bacterium | reverse complement strand
GTACTGCGGCCGATTGTCCAAATAATCAATTTGCCCGTCGTCACCGATGATCAAATTGTCTCCGGCGCCGCCGGTAATAGTGTCCGAACCAAACCCGCCTAGCAGCACATCATGACCGTCGACAGCCACCAGCAGGTCATTGCCGCCCGTCGTTTCAAACAACGATTGCACTTGAAGCCAATTGCCCTGGGCATCAAACGTCGCTTGACCATGGTCACCAAATGCGACTGTGCGCGAAGCGACTGCGTGGACTTTGATGCGATCCGCTTGGCTACCACCAAACAGGACATCGTCACCTTCGCCCGCAAGAATCGTGTCGCTGTCACCTATCGTGACGTCGGTTGATGCGGCCGAAATCAGATTACCGTTCGTATCGAAGTTCACTTGCCCATGATCACCAAAAATGATATTTCGATCTGCATTGCTGCGGGCGTCGATCGTATCTTGCCCCGCTCCGGCCACAATGATGTCCTCGCCCCATAACGACAAGATGTCATCGTTACCGCCGACAGCCGGACCCGTCGTAGCGGCGGCCGTTTTCAAAACGTGATCGGTCGCAGGTCGATAGGGATCGAGCGAACCGTTGGGATCGTAGCTGGCGAGTGTCACATCGTTGCCGTTTGCCACGTAGGTGACCGAACCGTTGTCACCAAAGACAATGTCATTGCCCGAACCAGCCGCGTCCGCTTGCGCGTCATCGGGACGGATGATATCGTGACCCGGTCCGCCGAATACCACGTCACTGCCCAAACCTGCCCATAGCAAATCGTCGCCGGAACCGCCCTTAATCACGTCGCGGCCCGTTCCTGTTTCCACATGCGTTGCCAGCTGTGCCGATCCCAGATCGACCACATCGGCACCTTGAGCGGTGATAATGCGGAGCCGACGGTCGGTGTTCAATGGTAGATTCGCATGGGCTGGTGACACCAGATTGTCAGCAACCGTCGACTGAATCGTGTCGTCACCTTCGCCGGCATACACCGATGTAATCGTCTCGCCGGACAGTTCCAAACTGGAGATTCGCACCGTGTCATTATTCGAACCGGTCCACACGACCATTCCATCGCTAAACGTGCCCGCAGCGGTCGCTTGGTACGAGATATCGGCCGGAGCGAGACCGGTCACGCTGTGATCCGTAATGCCAACGTTCAGGTCCGGCGAATTCGAATCAAAGTCACTGATCATCAATTGGTTGTCGCCACTTTGCGCATCGATACTCAGCGGAGACGTGATGTGATCCACATGCCCGTGCGACGTCACGCCGTCGGTCAAATCAGCGTTCGCGTCGGACGCAACTAGAATCCGATCATCTCCAGCGCCGGTATTCAACTGCGTGGAGGCTTTGGTGCCCTGAACGTTAAAGGTATCGTGGCCGCTGCCGAGCGACACGGTCATGGTTTCTAGTTGCGAATAGGTAATCGTTCCGTTCGATTGCAGCCCAAACAATTGCGTGTTGGTGAGCGTGCCGGTCAAATCGGTGGTCGAACCAGACGAATCCAAGAACAGGTGATCTGCATACGCCGTACCGTTGCCATCGGTTGGATGATCACTTTCCACAACCTTGCGAAGTTCGCCGTCGCGCGCAATCAGCGGAGGTTGGTCGCCAGGCACGCTGTAGGTGATCACCCACGGATCGCCACTGACGCCGCTGCCAGTTACCGCCACCACAGGCATGTCAGGCAGCTGGTTCAGTGCGTCTTGCAATTGTTGAGCGGTCGCGTTGTAGGCGAGCGAACTGGTGCGGTTTCCCAATCGTTCCAGCTGGAACGTTCCCGCCGGCACTCCGAATCGAACCAGCGACTGCGCTTCGTTCGTCACGTCATCACCGGGCGTCAACGTGGTCAGCGAAACAGTCCCGTTGGCGTAGTTTAACGGCACACTGCGCATGACCACTTCGGGCACGATAAACGGAATGCCGGTATCGGTGGTCACCAGTTCTCCGGACGCCGTGATGTACAGAAATTCGCTGGTATTTCCGTCGGAATCCAGGTCATCTGTATCGGTCGCTTGCACTTGAATGGTCTTAATGCGGCCATCTTGGTCGATGTCGGCAACTTCGATCATCGCCACGCCGTTGTCGACAAACAGTGCGTCCGATTCGTTCAAAATGGGATCGGTCGGCGGAATGGGAACCAATACTTCTGCCAAGTGTTTGTCACCTTCGAACGTCAGGTTCGCCGCAATTTGATCGACCGTTTGTTGGTCATTGGCCACGTTCACCGTATCACTGCCGGCACCGCCTAAGATACGAGTAGGCCCGTCAATTTGCTGGACGTCCACCGTGTCGTCGCCGTCACCAAGGACCACCGTGGTTTGTCCGTCAAACGTATTTTCCAGCGTCAAATGTTCTGCTTGATCCGACAGATACAACACTACTTCTTCTAAACCAACCAGTTCCACTCCACTGTACGGCGATTGATCGATTTGCTCGCCACTGCCCAGTCCAAAGCCTTGCAGGTTCAGGTACTCTCGAGTGACCACGTTGCCGCTTTCGTCCAACACGTTTTGGAAGCCGGACGTATAGACTTGGACTTCTTCGTAGACAAAGTTGCCCGCCGCATCCAAGACCGGCGTGACATGATCTTCTTCAAACACCTGAACCAGTGTGGTGACAGGATCGCCGTTTTCGTCCAGAACAGGAAATTGGACTTGTTCGTAAACGGGTATTTGTTCGGTAATCGGTTTGCCGTTCGCGTCGAACAACGGATTGCCAAAGGCATCAGTTGACTGGACGATTTCGAACAGAGGATCGCCATTTTCGTACTTCTTCTGCACCAACGTCGCTTCTCGATCGGGAACCGTCGTGGTCACTAGCGCGCCGTCCGAATCAGTGCCGTTTGTGTTGTGCACAAAGATTCGATCATTGTCACCCAGCGTCGTTCCGGCATCGATGGTCAGCTTGCCCTGGATGGCTCGCAGATCATGCACCGCATCTTCCTTGAAGAAGTAAGGATTGGCGTCGAAAAGTTGTGCCTGCGGAGCGATCGTCTCTGTATAAGTGTGCGTGACGTCTTCCGTGGTGACAAGATCCGGGAACTTGTAGAAGATGGCAATGTCGTACGTGATGATAAGTTGGAAGTTCACAAAACTCGAATGAACATTGACAATCTGAGCGGTCAAGAAAATTGCGGTGGGCGGTAAAGATATCGAATTGATCCAGGTTCCATCCGCCACGCTGGCAAATCCAAACGTCTGCACGGTAGTGAGTACGGGAGACGGAGTAACCGTGGTGACCGTGGTGGTTTCGGTATAGGTTGTTTCGACCACCGGCTGGGAGATCAGTTGCTGAGGCGGGTCGAATAGAAACGCGGGATGATCTCCGCCCAAGTGAATATTGTCTTCGCCCGAACCACCTCGAACCACCGTTTCCACACCCTCTTTGGTGCCCAACACATAGATTTCGTCATCACCGCCCGATGCGTTGATTTCCAGGCGTTCAATATTGTCGAAGTACACCAAGCGGCCGCCAGCAATGGCCAAAGATTCCGTTACTACCATGACGTCACCAATCGGAGTGCCGTTGATAACCACGGTGTCATTGCCAGCTCCGCCGTCGATGTTGACCAACGCATTTTGCAAGTATTCATAACGATCCGCGCCGTCTCCGCCGGTGATGCTGGTCAAGTTTTTCACTTCGTTGGTAGTTTCGTCTCGAATCACCAAGAACGTATTGATGACAAACGTGTCGTCGCCGTCGTCTCCGTATAGAAAGAGTTCGGCCACATTGTGGTTGATTTCGAAATAATCATTGTCGTCACCGCCGACAATCGTTGTTTTGGCCGATACACCGTGGGAAGTTTGATCCAAGTCAACCACTTCCACTCCGTCATCAATTCGCGTGACGACATTGGCCACAAAAACTTGGTCTGCCCCTTGCCCCAGGTTGATCAGAGTTTCTACCGAATTGTCATCCACCTGGAAATTGTCATTGCCGCTGTGACTGCGAACAATCAACAGATCCATCTGGCGATAATGAACTTCGTCTCGTTGCGGTTCGGTATACGAATTCGCTCCCATGGCAACCAAGCCCTTAGTGATATCCGCGTCGGCACCTCGACCGTCCAAATAGAAGTAGTCGCCGTTACTGGATCCGTTCACCACTAGCGTATCAGCTCCGGCCAGCAAGCCACCCGAATTCGTTACGTTGATAATGACGTGATTCAAGCCGAACAAGTTGGTCGTGATTCGATCGTCACTCAACCCGCCGTCCAATTCCAGCGTCACGTCACCTAAATTGCCGGAGTGCGAAGCAAAGGCCGTGATCTGATCATTGCCCGAACCTCCGTCAATGCGAACCTGACCAAAGCTGATCGGTGTCACTTGGACCGAATCGTTAAACGAACTCATGCGTAACAGCACGTCTTCGAATCCGTCGTACGATTGTGTGCCGCCCATGGCGAAGCCAGACAATACGGACGGAGCCAGAATGCCGGTTCGCCCCGCAGTGGAAAGCGTATCGTCCCAAATCACCTGGTCCGTACCACCCTGGCCGTGCAGGAAAACGTTAGTTTCAAAATCTTCCAAACCAACGGCAGTCACCGTATCATCTTCCGATCCCAAATTGACCGTCGTCACTCCGGACACGCGATCCAACGTCACTTGATCTGCGCCGCCAAAGCTGTTGATCAACGTGGTACCTCGATGCGTCCCCGTGACCGTAAAGTCATCCGCCGCATTGCCCAAATCAATCGTCAGGTTTTCGACGCTGTAAGTAATGCGACTGCTCATTCCCAGCCCCACCACATCCACTCCGGATAGCGATCCCGCGGCACCCGTCAAGTCACCTTGGTTATTGACCAGCAAAGCATCGGCAGTGCCGGAACCACCGACAACGGAAAGCGAACCGACAATTCCGACCAGCGTTTGAGCGTCATTCGCAACGACAATGTTGTCTGAATCGCCCTGCGTATCGACCAACGTGGTTCCGGAAGTCGATTTGACGCGAACCTGATCGGCACCAGCGCCCGTTTCGAGTTTGGTTTGTTTGCTAATAGGTACTTTCAATGGTGAACGAATCGCTGCCCGAACCGAGCGTCACCGCCAAGTCGTCCAGTTGACTGAATTGGATGGAACTGCCGTGGGCCATGCCCAAGCCGGAAAGCGCTGTCGACGTCAATTGGCCCGTCTTGTTACTGGAACTGGCAGCGTCTGAAATGATCAGCTGATCATTGGTGCCCGCACCAGAAACGTTGGCAATATAGGATTCCGTGACCGTTCTTTCTTCAACTGCCAGCGTGTCGCGAACTTCCATCTGCACCTGAAACGATTCAATTTTGGGTAGCTGTTTTTGATTCGTAATCAAACTACCGTCGGCAGCAATTTGCGTTCCGTGCTGCAATTCCGTTTGCTGGTCTCGATAGAGGATGCGACCGTTTTCGGTCAGCGGATTCCCGTCGGCGTCCGCCTGATAATTACCGATACCGTTGAAGACAGCGGCATCGGTAAAAAAGTAGTTGCTATTGTTGATGGAAATGTTGGCCGGCATGATGCCGAGCCTTTTTTGGCTGGGCGTCCGAACCGACTGGAAGCGAGCGGCCACTTCGGCTTGCGTGAAGTCGACCCACGTCTTTTTCACCTTGCCGTCCGCTTCAATCTGGACGGTATCGCGCACGACGCCCGATCCGGTGGAAACTTCGGTGCGATGCGCGTCGGCCTTGAAATTCAAATTGCCTTGGATCTGGTCCAACGAATGCGTAGCGTCACCCACTTCCACCGTATCATCACCGGCGCCACCCAGAATATCGACCGCACCGCCGGTCGCTTGTACGTAGATGGTATCGTCACCTCCACCGGCGGCGACTTCGGTCAGACCGCTGATCGAACCATCAATGGTTAACGTGTCGGCGTCGTTGGTCAGCCGCAGTTCCAAGCGTTCCAGATTCGCAAATTCGGGACCGAAGACTCCGTTTGCTTGGTCTTGGAACATACCAAAGCCTTGCAGCGCTACGTTCGAACTGACCACCACGTCGTTGGTCGCCAGGCTGTTGCTGCCGAATTTAGCACCAGTGATTTCTTCTCGATCCACATGACTATTCGTCGTAGAAGCCGATACGCTCAAATCAGCGTTGTTGCTGTGCCGCACGTTCAAAATAGACGTGCCGCTTTCCGTGCGAACCGCCGCTGAAAAACTGGTATTTTGATTAATGGCGGTGCGAAGTTTAGTGTTGATATCGGTCAACGTGTCATTGCTGTCAGTGACAATGGAAAAGCGAATTCCATCCAGCGTCACGGCCCATTCGTCATTGGCAGCAACATTGCCGAAGGGCGTGATGTCGTAACCGCCAAGTTCGTCATTGCCTTCAATTTGGGCCGCTTCAAACAGCAAACGGTCTTGCGCATCGCGAACCTGCACGTTGTACAACGAACCCAGCGTTCCCGTTTTAATAGCACCGTTTTCGTGGCGGACAATCACCTTGTCTTGATGCTGTTGTCCGGTGGCACCATCAATGGTGGAACCGCCGTCGATGGTCAGTTTCCCTTGGAATACGTCCAAATCATCTATGCGAGGATTCTGGACGTAATATTTGTTGGGATCGACCCACAGCGGCGGCGGAGTCGTAGCGGTGTAGGCTTTGTAGCGATAGTTTTCCGTATCTATGTAATCAAACGATGGTAATGTATAGCTAACTACGCTGGCGATACGAGCTTGTTTGTGATCATCCCAGTCTCGATCATCCCACGCCACCAAGTCCTGCGTCAGACTATTCACCCAAATCCCGTCGACCACGGATTGTTGATAGCTATCACCATCGACAAAGTAGGTGTAGTCAATCGCCGCATCATGTGGATCGTAATAGCCCTGCACGGGCGCTCGGTTCTGAACGTGATACCGATCCGGAAGCGGTTGCCCGGCCAGCCACACAAACATCAACGGAAGGTTTGTGGCGAAGTAATCCGGCACCAAGGTACCAGTAAAATCCTCCCAAACGCTTAGATTGGTGAGTTCTCGCGGTTCCAGCTTCTCTTGCTGAATACTCCAATAGCTAAAGGGACGCGACCAATAATACCAAGCTCCATCATCATCAATGTGACTGAATTGCAGATCGACCCATGTGTTATACGTGAGAGGGCCTCGAGCCGTGGCCTCCATGTGTAATATGGGATAGATCTTGCGAACATCTTGTCTCAGAACCTGTTCTGGTTCGAACAAGAATTCAGGCGGATCTAATTCGACAAACGGATGATCCCCGCCCATATGAATGACGTCGTTACCGGAACCGCCGCGAATCACCGTTTCCAGTGTTGGTGAAGTACTGACGACATAGATTTCGTCATCACCAGCGGCAGCGTTTAGTTCAATTCGTTCTATGTTTTCGAATGTGACATACCGTCCTGCTCCGGCCAGATAATTTTTGGCCACTACAAACAAGTCACCTATTGGAGTGCCGGTCACCACCAACGAATCGACACCGGCGCCACCATCAATGATTACGTCCGCATTTTGCAAATATTCATAG
>JAGQOZ010000304.1 GCA_020426955.1 Planctomycetales bacterium | reverse complement strand
CCTTGGATGCCGATGCATAGGTTTTGAAGTTGCGCATATGCATTTTCCGGC
The DNA here is from genome assembly GCA_020426955.1 of Planctomycetales bacterium. Taxonomy (GTDB): domain Bacteria; phylum Planctomycetota; class Planctomycetia; order Pirellulales; family Pirellulaceae; genus JAGQOZ01. The sequence goes on along the minus strand of JAGQOZ010000304.1, from coordinate 7,412 downwards.
GGAATTTTCTAGCCCGAAGCGTCAGTTTTGGATTTCGGAAGCACGCAATTTCCCCCTCACTTACGTTTCGGGCTATGAAATATGCGCAACTTCAAAACTTACGTGTCGGGCTATGAAAAAAACGTAACTTCAAAACTTACGTTTCGGGCAACCAAAAAACGCGACTTCACAAGGCGTAAGACATGAGATGCGAGCCTGAAGACGCATGATTCTTCGATCCAGCGAAGGGTGAGACCATGACGCGGCGTTAGCGTCTGGATCTGTCTGGCTCAGCCATCGTAGCGTGTCGGCATAAGTGTGGACTGCCTGGGAAAACGGACGTTGTGTCGTTCTGGCCAGTTGATGGCAAGCTTGCCAGTCTGCGTCGAATTCGTGACGCCACTGCCAACGTAGGTTCAGGGTCCACCAGATTGTCAGCAGCAGGCATTGCGCGATCGCCAGACGGATGCTCGGTTCGTGCGAACCATCCAGAACGGACAGCGCCGCGAAACCCAGCAATAAGGAAGTTAAGCGAACGCCGACGTGTAACGGATGCAGCAAACGAATGTGTGCGATTTCATGTTCAAGCAGCGAATTCAGCTGAACCTGATCGGCGCAGCGAACTAACTTCTGCGACAAAAAAGCGGCTTGCCACGGGTGACAAATGCCTGTCACAAAGCACGCGGTTCGGTGCGGCGTCATTGGCAGTTCGTATACTGGAATCGAGCGTTTTGTTGTCGTTGCCGTGACATGTAAACGGCGGCACCACGGCATCAACAACAAGGGCATGGTGACGGGCAACAGGCCCACGCAAGCTAATCCTACCAAGAAACACAATTCGTCAGAACCGTTGGCAATTTTTGCGATACCGACTAGCGGCACAACAAACACAACGGCCGTTGTCGGAATCAATAGCAGGCCGAGATTGGACAAGGCGTGCGTGTGAAGCGACTTCGTTGCGGGGCCAGGGCGAGTATGCTCGCGTGAATACTTCTGTAAGAAACTATTGAACGTGACAAATGTCATTCGCGAAATGAGCCACGACAGCGCCATGGGACCGAGCGACATCAGCGTGTTGAACTGGAGATCCGCGATGTCGGTTCGTTCGAAGAGCCAGTTCGGCCAGTCAAAGAAAACAAACGGCAGTAAGCCTCCCAGCCACCACAGGATTATGTGGACACGTCGAATAAAGCGATATCGAATGGCCAGATCAATTTGGTGGCCGTGGCGAATATGCCTCGCCAGTCCTGCCAGCGAAACCATAGCAAAGACGTTTGGCAGCAGCATTGCCACCAAGGTTCCAGCAATACATACCAGACGGAAATAAGAGCTTTCCGAATTGTCTGTCAGCCAAAGCATGTTTCGCGGAAGCGCCGACAAGAAACTCGATACTTGCGTAAGATTGGCCGACATGGCATGAACTTTGAGGCTAGAGCGAGTGAATGTGGCAATGAAATTAACGTTGCCGACGGGTCAAAAACACTAACCTGTAAGCTAATCACGTCGCTGGATTGCCACAATTCAATTCGACGGTTGAGTACGATTCATTCGCGATGCCCCGAATGCGAAACCGCATTTTCGGTAGATTCGTTGCGAACGGTTCGTCTACATCCAAGGCGGTAGTTGACCGGCGGCGGGCAACTGCACTAGTCGAATTTCGGTGATATGAGGATGTGACAAGATATCGTCAATGGTGGCTTGCGACGGCGGACTATCTAAATTCATTACGCCCACGGCATCGCCGCCTGGCGCGGATCGGCCCACGGCCATCTGAGCAATATTGATGTTGTGTTTGCCAAAGATGCTGCCCACGTTACCAATGATGCCAGGGACGTCGTTGTGGCGAAAGACAAACAGGACGCCGTCCAAGTAGGCTTCCAGACGGTAATCTTCCAAACGAATCAAACGCGGCATGTTGTTGCCGAACAGCGTTCCGGATGCCGTTAAGGTTCGTCCGCCATCCGTCACCACTTCGGCCGTCACCGACGCGTTAAATGCACCTCGATCCGAACTCGATTCGGACGAAACCTGGATGCCTCGATCTTGAAGAATCACTTGTGCGTTGACGATGTTCGCTTCCTCTTGCATGGCATCTTCGATCAAGCCAGCGCAGAAGGACGAAGTCAGCAGCTTGGTGTTTTGATCCGCCACTTCGCCTCGGTAAATCAACTTGCAACTGACCGCCTTTTCTGGGTTCAACTGCGCCAACAGGCGTCCCAGTCGGTAGGCGATATCCAGGTAACCCTTGAGCGATTCCAGCGTCTTGGGATCCAACGCAGCCATATTGACTGCGTGACGAATCTCGCCGGTTTGCAGGAAGTTGGTCAGCAACTGGACCGCTTCAACGGCCACTTGCGTTTGAGCTTCTTCGGTACTGGCACCTAGGTGAGGCGTACACAATACGCCGTCCATTTCGAACAAGGGGCTTTCGGTACAGGGTTCGTCGTCAAAGACGTCCAACGCAACTCCGGCAATCTTGCCGCTCTTGAGTCCTTCAATCAACGCCGCTTCGCTGTAGATGCCACCGCGAGCACAATTCACCAAACGTACTCCGTTTTTCAGTTTGTCCAAATTGGACGTATTGATCAGGCCTTTGGTTTCGGGAGTCAGTGGAGTGTGCACGGTCATGTAATCAATCAGCGGCAACATGTCTGTCACTTGGCTGACCAATTCGATTCCCAATTCGGCAGCTCGTTCTGCCGAAATAAACGGGTCAAAACCCACCACCTTCATTTCAAACGCGCGAGCTCGTTTGGCAACTTCCTGGCCAATTCGTCCCAGCCCGACAACTCCCAACGTTTTGTCGGCCAGCTGCGTTCCCATGTATGCTTTGCGGTCCCATCGATGTTCTTTCAAGCTCTGGTGCGCCGGAGCGACATTGCGAGACAGACCCAGCATCAGGGCAAAGGTGTGTTCCGCGGTGCTAAGCGTATTGCCCGCGGGTGTGTTCATCACAATGATGCCTCGCCGAGTCGACGCGGTTTTGTCGATGTTGTCCGTACCGACTCCGGCGCGAACGATGGCCTTCAAACGTTTGTTGCCTTCCAGCGATTCGGCAGTAATTTTTACGCCGCTTCGACAAATAGCTCCATCGAATTCTGCCAATGCGGATCGCAGTTCTTCACCAGCTAATTTGGTTCGAACTTCATATTCGATCCCTTCAGCGGCGTCTAGCAGATCCAATCCTTCTTGAGCAATATTGTCTAGGACGATGACTTTGTACATGGCGATCACTTTTTTCGGCAAACGGTTGGGAAAGGACAAACTGCGAAGCGTCCAGGACTACGCGTTTTGTTGTGCAAATTCCTGCATGAAGTCTCGCATAGCAACCACGCCATCCAGCGGCATGGCGTTGTAAATGGAAACTCGAATTCCACCTACACTGCGATGGCCCTTTAAACTGGTCAATTGACGTTCAGCCGCCTGTTTGACAAATTTGCTTTGTAGTTCGTCATTGGGCAAGCGAAACGTCACGTTCATCAAACTGCGGCAATTCTTGGCGGCATGTCCGGCGTAGAACCCATTGCTGCTATCGACAACATCGTACAGCAGCGCCGCTTTGTCTTGATTCAACTGGTGCATTTTGTCCAAGCCGCCGATGTCATTCAGCAACCACTTGGCCACCAAGTCCAACACATAAATGGCAAACGTGGGTGGCGTGTTGTACATGGAGTCATTGTCCAAGTGCTGCTTGTAATTCAAATATCCGGGCAAGTCGTCCGCGCCTTGCGTCAGCAGTTCCTCTTTGGCAATGACTACGGTAACACCGGCCGGGCCCGCATTCTTTTGTGCACACGCGTAGACCATGCCGTATTTTTCGATGGGCAGCGGACGATGCATGAAATCGGATGAGGCATCACTGATCAACGGAACGTTGCCGGTGTCGGGTTCCGCATGAAATTGGACGCCTTCAATGGTTTCGTTCGACGTGATGTAGCAATAGGCCGCGTCCGCAGTGAGACGTAGTTCGCTTTGCATCGGCAGGTTTGAATAACCACCTTCTTTGCCGTCCCATGCCACGTTGACGTTGCCTTCTTTCTTGGCTTCGGCGAACGCTTTCTTGCCCCACGAACCGGTCAAAATGTAGTCTGCCGTCTGGCCGGAATTCCGCAACAGGTTCATGGGGATCATGGAAAACTGCAGCCGAGAACCACCCTGCAGGAACAGAATCTTGTAGTCTTCCGGTATGGCCAGTAGTTGGCGAATCCCGCTTTTGGCTGATTCCAAGATGGCAATGAAATCGGCGCTGCGGTGACTTATTTCCAGAATGGACGCTCCGGCACCTGGTAAACAAAGCAAATCTTGCTGAATTTTTTCCAAGACGGAAACGGGCAGGACGGCGGGACCTGCTGAAAAGTTGTAGACTCGAGACTGTAAGTTCACGGTTCCGGACATGTTAGACCCCAAAATTGGCCGCAAATAGCCGAAGAACGACGGTCAGAAACTACCTAGGTTCGATTTGCCGAACGGGTAAAACTCGAGATTTTAAGCTGAGTTCCATTTGTTTAGAAGGTCGCCCAGCGAAGATTGTTGGCAGATTGCCTGCCTCAAGTCTGGGAGGTGCGAACCAATTACCAAGTTCAGGCCGATTTGACTTACCGCTGCCGCCATTGCGAATCTTGATTGGCGGTACGTGTTCCCGACCGCAGCAAGTTTGGATCACTGGCCAGGCGTTGCTGTAGTGACGCAACACGTTGTGCCACACCAGGTTGTGCGTTGTTTAGCCGTAATGCGTGTTGGTAGTCGTTCAAGGCCTGCGCGTAGTGGCCGTCTTGTTCGCGCAGTCGAGCCATCGCCGTCCACGCTCTAGCATTCCCCGGTTCGATATCAATGGCTTCCGCTAGGCGACGACTTGCCAAGTCGGTTTCGCCAAATTCGTCGTGTAATCGAGCAATCTCGACCTTAGGATCCGCTAGTTGTGGAGTCCGTTCGGCCCAGCGCTCCAGCAATGTGAAGGCACTTTTTGGACGGTCGGTATCAACCAGCAACACCGCGAGTGCTCGATAGCAAGGCACATGATTCGGTGCCATGTCCAGACACTGATGATACAAGCTTTCTGCTTGCTGCAGCATTTTGTCGTTTGAATTCTGGCGGCCCAAGTAATGGTATGTCGACGCCATGTTGTAGTAGGCGTCTGCGTTTTGGGGATTGGCCGCCAGTGCCTGCTGAAAGCTCTGCAACGCCGCTTGCGGTTGCCCCTGTTGAAACTGGCGGACACCGTCGACATTTTGAATGGTCCCCGACGAATGGCAACCACTCAATCCAGAAATCACCAACGCAACAAGCCAACCGATCATCATTTGCTGGCTAAACACCATTCGGCTCACCTTTCGGTTCGAACCAAATTTCATAGGCGAAAAATACGACATCGTGCGACCACAAGCGAATAGACTGATCCGTTTCGGAAATAAAACGCCGAACGGTACTCGGAATTGGCAGCAGCCACAAGATGGATCGCCGGTCAGCGTGATAGCACATGACAGCATGGGTTTTGCTCAGACATGCGAACTAAGCCGCGGTCGAGAAGTGTGTCCCGGAACCGTGCGAGAGCGCAAAACTGACCAACAAACGAAAAAAGCCCGGCAGCTGAACAAGCTACCGGGCTTTTCTAAAGAACAATTCAGCGCTGACGCTTACTTGCGTCGGCGAACCAACGAAAGTCCCAGAAGTCCCAGCAGGATCATGACTTGACTAGCGGGTTCCGGTACAGCTGCCACACCGCCACGAGGTCCGATTTCGTAACCGCCGGCACTGAACGCCGTGACAAAGTCGCTACTGTTGAAGTCGCCATCGCCGTTCCAGTCGCCTTCGGCCCAAGTGGAATTGCCAACGGCGGTGTCTTCGTATTCACCGGCGGTAAAGACGGCCACAAAGTCCGAGCTGTTGAATTCGCCGTCCAGATTGGAATCGCCGAAATAGGTCTTTCGCAAGTTTTCGACCCAGATGGTGCGGTCAGCTAGATCGACGGATCCGTCATTGTTTTCGTCGAAGTTCAGATCGGGCGAAGCGGCATTCATCTGCACCGTCATTAGGTCGATGTCCGCAGCGTTGATCGCTCCGTCATTATTATAGTCGCCAGGGTTCGAAGGTTCCGGCGGGTCGGCTCGCCCGACAGCAACGTCATACAAAAGAACTGCTTCGTCGCCTGTGAGCACTCGGTCCAACCAGATAGCAACTTCGTCCTGAGCTCCGGAGTGAGTGGTCGAGTCAAACGGATCCGCTCGACGACCGCCAATTTTGGCTAGACCCGTGTCGGTTCCCCAACCGGTGGTGCCGGGCAGCATGTCGGCGGTTCGATCGACACCGTTCAGCCACAGCTGGATGTTTTCCGAGCGTTCTTCAGCTGTTTCGCCAAAGGTTGACGCCACGATGTGCCACCAACCATTGTTAGTATCATTCAGGCCGCGGTCAGCACCTTGATTGGTGTACTCCACGCCTTCGCCCGGCAGAAACAGAGATTTGTGGCCGCAGGCGCCGAAATCACATTCAACGGTGGGATTGGTGGAAACCACAATGCCGTCGTTGCCTACCACAATTTGGAAGCTGGTAGTTGGGTCGCTAACGTTGTTGGTGAACAGTCGGTCGCCACCGTTGGCAGGGCCGCCCAGTGCAAACATGGAAACGGTCATGGCGTTGGTCGCAAACAAGCTGCCGTCGCCCAGAGTAATGTGGCCTTCATTGTTGCTGGCATGAGCCACGTTGTCTGGACCCAGCCCGACGATGTCTAGTTCGTCACCGAAATCATCCCATTCGGCACTGACAGTCCAGGCACCGCCTTCGAACAAGAAGTCGGGACCAGGAGCACCCACTTCCGGAGCACCACCATCGTAGTCGCCGTTGTAGGTTCCTGTTGGGCCGTTGCCCATGGAATCAACGACACCGTTGGACGTGTCCGTTTCATTTAACTGATAGTAATACGTAGCGCCCAACGCCTTGACCGTTTGAGCGTACGGCGAATCTTGCGCCATCAGACTAGCGCTAAACATCGCCACACAAAAGAAAGAACCAATTTTGAACATCTTCTTCACGGTGGAAATCCTTTGGAAAAACACTAACTAGAGCCTCTTACATATCATCGACGATACCACTGAAGTGTTCCGGTCACAAGGGATTCCCTGCTTGTAACGGCTGGGTGGTTAAGAAGGATTGTCCTGATTTTACGGACGGATACGAGATTGTTTCCTCGAAAGAGTGGTGTTCCGAGGTTTTGGGTGGCGAACCAAGCGACAACGTGTTGGCTGCTCCGCCGCTTTGGGGCGGGCCGAACGTAAAAGTGTGCCGAATGTAATTGATGTTCCACCGATGGAAATTCGAATCGATTGGTACGACCGCTAGGAACGATGAAACTGGAAACGGACGAATTGGCGGATCTAGCACAGTCGCAAATTTCCGTACGTTCGGAACGACTTCAGAAAGCTCCTTCCTACCATGTT
>JAGQOZ010000303.1 GCA_020426955.1 Planctomycetales bacterium | reverse complement strand
TTTTCCAGCGCCTTCATCACGACCCAATCGAGTTCTCCACGCAACAGTTGCTGCAGCCTTGCGGGTTGTAGTCTGCGTTGGGCGCCGATTGCGGAATTCACGTCGTGTGATGATGAACTCAATCGGTTGCTGGGCCGGGGCGGGTCTTCTTCGCGGATGAGCTCGAGAATTCTTAACAGACCGGCTTGCCCGAGCGTTTCTTTGTCCAGTGGCGTGGACCCCGTGAGCAACTCATACAGCATGACACCAAGCGAATAAACATCCGTCCGAGTGTCAATATCCTGCGCATCGATACCTTTCAATTCGGCCTGTTCAGGCGACATGTACTGAACGGTTCCGACAACCTTGCCGAATTCCGTCAGCATGGTCGCGTCGGTCAGTTGCAAGGATTGTTCGACAGCTTTCGCCAACCCGAAGTCGATGACCTTGGGGACTGCTTTGTCGTCGATGACGGTGACAAGCACGTTCGACGGCTTTAGATCCCGATGAATAATTCCTTTTTGGTGTGCGTGCTGCACTGCATTGCACACGGAGACGAACAGCTTCAGCCGGTCGTCCACACTCAGTTTGTTGTCGTCGCAGTGCTGAGTGATAGGGATTCCATCAACCAGTTCCATCACAAAGTACGGGCGACCGTCTGGAGTGGTGCCCGCGTCAAGAACTCGGGCGATGTTCTGGTGATCCATCATCGCCAAGGCTTGTTTTTCCGCATCAAACCGGGCAAGCACTTCCCGTATCTGCAAATCTGATTTGATCAGCTTGAGCGCGACATGACGTTTGACCGGCTGGATCTGGTCCGCACGCCAAACGACTCCCATTCCTCCGCGGCCGATTACTTCGATGCAGTCAAAGTTTTCCAAGTTGGGGGGAATATCGACCGTTCCAACAACCGCTGTGCCATCTTCCGCAATATTCTCGTTACCTCGTCGCGGTGGTTTTGCAAGACCACCAAATACGCCGAAGATGACGCTTTTCTGTCGCGGGAATCGCTGGACGTACTCGTCCGGCTGAGGGTCTTGCCCCTGCTGAGTACGGTATTCGAGCTCCATGGCCAGCAGTTCAGCCAGCAGTCCGTCGTGAGCTGCTTTCGGAGCATCTGCCAAGAATGCCTCGATGCGTGGACCGAGCCCTTTCACCAATTCCAGATCGAAGTGGTCACATAGCACATCGATATCAGAAAGTTGCTGATCGGTCAGCGATTGATAGGCTGGATTGCTCTGGGAGGGATCATGCATTGGATTCGAATTGGATAGAGTTCTCTGGAACCTAAATGGTCAAACCGTTGCAGACTCCGACAGATATTTTTCACGAAGAACTACTCTAGCGAAAAAAAATCGTTTGGTTTTAGGCTCCGTTCACAGCGTAACGCGTGAAATCAATGGCAGGCTTGTCATACAGCTCCGTCATGTAGGCCAGCTTCTACCCAGATCCGACGAATTCTTTCCAGTTTTCGTTCGATCGTTCGGCGAGTGCAATTCAATTCGGTAGCGACTTCTCCGTTGGTGGCCCCTTGAAACTTGAGTAAGACGATCTTCTTCATCGTTTCGTCAGGAATCGCATCGAGCAGTTGGGCGCAACTTTCCGAAATCTCGGCCAGTGCATCGGGTGTCAGCTGGTTGCCTTCGATCGCGTTGATCCCAGTGGCACCCAACTCTGCAAACCCCGAGTCACCGCGTACGGCTCCCTCTCCTCGTTTTTGGCGGTTCAAAAACCGCCGTTGTGTCGCGACTTTTCGGGAAGTGATTACCGCCAGCAGGCCCCACAAGGCGTCGCGGTTCTCGACTTCAAATTTGCCATCGCTGAGGCCCCGACACAGACTGTGGAAGGCACTGTTTGCGGCATCCTGTTCGTCGTAACGTCGGCGGGTCTGAACGTCGAGCTTCTTGATCGCAAACTCGTGCAGCCGCCCAGAAATGTGCTGCCACAGTTGTTCGGCTGCCTTCTCATCTCCGTCGGAAAGCTGGTCAATCCAGCCAGTGACAGATTCGTTTTGCATTCTTGTTCAGCTCCAGTTGTGTCGAATCGGCAGACAAGATTCTGACTCAAGAGGTTTGCTAGAGCAACAAATGCAAGGGTTAGCCTGTCTTTATTTTGACGGAAATGTCCGAAGTTCTGACGAAAGCCTGTGGGAATTACGGTTTAGTTGGACGCTAGTTATTCCACGCAAAGCAATATCCCCATTAACACCAGCCACCATATCGGCCACTCCTTCGAAGCCCAGTGCTGGATGCCAATGCTGTGTCCCCGGTGCTGCCGCCAAGGCGAGCATGTCCCTAACAGCAAGGCCCGCCAGTTGGTGCTGGCGGGCCTTGTTCGAATCGAGACGGGACGTTGAGTCTGTCGTAGTTGATGCGGCAAGCAACTCGATGCACTAGGGTTGCACAACCAGATGCGCGAAGTCTTTGTGAATCACCCATGAATGGATTAGTTTTCCATTTATCTTGAATCTGAAAAGGTGCCCGGGATAGGAAACTCCCATGCCATGGTTTTGTACCCCGGCCGCGATCGTGCCAGCTGGCCCTTCCTTTCCATCAAAACCAACCCAATGAACTTCAAGCGGCTGTCCAGTCTTATTGGTGATAGATATCCTTACCTTCTCGGTGCTTGTTTGGATTGATTTCGTCTGATCCGCGGCCAAAGGCGGCGTAGTTTTCGCTACTCCAATGGGAGACGGTACTGTTTGGGGTGCCGCAGCCTGGCCTTCGATCAGACGGTAGAAGGCGTCCTTGATTTTCAACCCTGTGAAGTTCCCGGCTTCGTCACGCTTGACCTCAAACTTCATTTCGCCGTAGGGGCAATCTTTGCCGAACCAAAGTTCGTTGCCATTGCGAGATTCAATGGTCCAGACAACGCCCGCCTTGTTCTTCCAAAGAAAATTGCCGTTAGTGCCCTGTTCGATGGTAACGTAGTGCCAATCGTTCGTTGGAGGAACATTCTCATACTTGCCAAGCAAGCTAGATCCGGAGGAATTGCCGGGCTGTGCGACATTGATTTCGCTAACAAAAGGTATGCTATTTCTTTCCGTAGCTACTACTTTCATTTTTCCAGAGCCGCTTGGGGCGAATGAGAACTTGGCGATGCCCGATGCATCGGTAGTGGCTACGTGGTGGTCGCCGGACGCCATGGTGAAGGCTACTAGAGCACCGGAGCAGGGTGAACCTTTGCGAGTTACGGCTACCGAGAAGTTGGCGTCTTCGAGCGCCGCCAAACTTGGAGGGGGAGAAATCAGCAACGATTCCGGGGATTCAGTGCGCAAGGACAGCTCGGGATCTCCATGATAGTTGTACAAACGATTGTTCAGTGTGTCGTTAGGATAACCCACGCTAACAAATTCTTTGGCTCGGACCATTGCTTCGGCGGGACGCCAGGAATTATCTCTTGCAATAACGTCCTTATCAAAGTCGCTGTAGTTGTTCCAAAAGGTATCAAGCAGACCGGTGCAAAAAAGATCGTTTTTTCCTGACTGGCTAACACGGACCGCTCCAACAAACCCTACCGCGCCACCGTTAGCATTTCGCATCCAAGCTTCGGCAAAATAGTCGTCACTATCAAACCATCCCGTCTCGCAGTTGAGACTAAAAACAAAGGGAAGTTGATCTTGATTGGCAAGTTTCTTAACCTGGTCGATGTGGAACTCTGGGTCGCCCCAACCTTGCTGCGAACCGTGGTCGCGATGAAAGACGATGGAAACGCCGTCATTGATAGCAGAAGTGATTTCTGCAGCACCCCCTTTACCGAGATTTCTCCACTTTTCAGGGACGGTAGACTCTCCTTCAGGGTTTGGTGTGGCTGAGTGCGCGGTGAGTCGCCCAGGATACTTTTCGCCTTTATATTTGATACCGGCTTCATTCTCATCCCACTTGAGAGCTGTCTTTATCTTATAGCCCATATTGAAGGGATCTTCTTGTTTTTCATCATCAAAGAAATCGAAATCCGGCCCCAAGAAATCACCGATGCGATTCACGGTTTCCATAAACCAGCGGTCGGACACTTTATTTCCTCTCTGTCTTGATTCGAAAAATCCCAGCTTCGGCTCTTTGAGCTCCAGCTCGTTCTTGCTTTTATGACTCCATACCAACTTCGGAAGTTTGTCAAAATCGACAAGGTAGTCGCCGTTACTGTTGATCGCAGTGACCTTGCCGAGCATGCCCTTTGTGACTTGCAGAGTGCCGTGTTTGAAGTCCAATTTCGCTTCCACTCTACACTCTTGCTTGTCGCCGTCGCGGTCTTGATATTGTCCGGCAACAAGAGCGTTTCGATACCAATCTCCCGTGGGTGGTTTGAGGTCATATGACAAGGTCTTTGTCACCATGGCTTTTATTTCCTCTTTGGTATCGCCGGAAAAACGGCCAATATAGATATCGGGGACCTCGTCGTCATCCATCAATGAGTAGAGATGATCGCTAAAAAACTGATCAGTCTCATAACCCCATTTATCCCCTGGTTTGAGATAATCATGTTTCCCCGTTTTCGCGGCAGGTAACTCTTCGTGATCGCCTACCAGCAGCACGTAAAAATTCGTGGTACTGTCTTCATCAAAGGCATTCTTGATAAAACTTTTTATGGCAGCTTCGGTAGTGCCCACTTGGGACAACGTTGCGACATAGGTCTTGAAACCCTTCTGGTGTTTCCACAATGCGAGTGGCTTGATTTCGTCCACAAATCGATCAGGAGTGATGATCAAATAGTCTGCTTCGGCGGCAGTCGCCGCAATACCGGTGATGGTGGAAGGTACCGCACTTGCCCCTGGATTCTTGTTCTTAGTTTCAACGGAAGTCGGCCGTTCGGCCGGTGCATCACTAGCGGGCGGACGAACATCAAGGATACCTTCCCTGGCTGGCTCAAAAGGTCTCGTGGAATCCGGACGCGGCCTGTTGGATGGCGTGATTTCAAGATGCCACTTGATGAGCTTGCCGACTCGAAGAGTCCGTTTGGCCGGATTAAACGAAACCGGATGGAGACTGACTCTGATGTACTCTTTACCTCGGACGCGGATTCTTTCGTCTAACCTGACAGGTTCGACATTGGAAAACTGATCGGCCTGATATTTGCCGTCTTCTTTCGCAAAGGGAACCTCAATTTCTGAACCATCGGGATTCCTGGCATCGTACAGAGGAGCCTGAACGGGGGCGACGTCGACGGGATCCGCATGGTCGTACCAACTGACTTCGTCAATCACGACTTTGTAGTCCGCCGCTGGATCGACCTGAATCAACATGGGGGCACTCGGATCAGCCGGTGCTCCAACCTCGCCGACACTACTGATCGAATCGAATGTGGGTCGAGTGTAGGTTTTTCCGTCTTTCATGATTATCGTTTCGAGAACCATGTCGCGGACCACCGTGACAAGATTGGCTTGCGTTTCATCCTTGGAAAGCAAACCCCATTGCTTTGTTGCCTCAATGACGGGATCTTGGGGGAGTTGAAAGTTGATTTTTTCAGAAGCGATCAATTGGCCATTGTGAGGCACTTCAGTCGAAAATACCTGCTTGTTTGTGACTACGTTCACGCCAAAGTGAGCTGCATCCAGGAAATTCCCCTCACTCTTGTCGGCACCCTTTCCTTCGATCGAGTCAACGGCGGTGTAAGCAAAACGCACGGTATTTCCGAGAGCACTAATCTTCGGTTCTGACGAACTGTCGTAAACCTTCCAGGCATTCTTGCCGGTGGTGTACTGTTTTACGAATAACTGTGTGTCGTCCCCGCCACCGATGGAGTTGTCAGGGCCCAGGTCGGTAAGGGTCAGTTTCATGGAGTCATCACCATTGCGTCCACGGTGAGCAAACGTAAATTCAATCGTGGCGCCTTTCACGATTTCCGAGCTTTCCCTGTACAGTGTCCCGTCTATGTGCGCATTGAGTTCCACGAACTGATTGCCTTCATATGCCTCAACTCCCATAAAACCTGAAGACCAGATCTCGAACTCTTTATCTGTGGTCTTCCATCCGGGAAGAATCTTGACGAATTGATAGCTGCTCTTCGCTATTACGGGTTGCTCAAAAGTGCCGGGAACGAACATTTTGGCAATAGCATTCTGGATTTGTTCCGGCTTGGCGATCACCATGTCGTCGAAACCGAAGCCCTCACTTCCTCCGCCAGGATTGACCAACCTGACAGCCTTGAATGGCTTTGACTTGTTGATCACTCCGACGAAGCAGATTCCACCGTTGGGGGCTGGGACAGTCATTTCATCAAACGTAATGGTCTCGTCTTCTTGGCCATCCCGAATGAGTTTTAGCGCGAGCCTATTTGCTTCGATGTCGGTCACGTAGAAGCCAAACGCCGCCTGATTCTGGCTAAACGAAATCGTGGAGTCGGCGTTTCCAGATGCTGAAATCAACAGCATCGCCATCTCGCCCGACGTGGGAAAGGCTCCCGCTAAACTGCCATTGTTGCTTGTAACTTTAATGACCTGGGACATCCCGGATAACACCGCCGTTTCATGATCCCCAAATTCCAATTCGATTCTGGCCGCTTTATCAAGGGTATGGTAATAGCTGTATTTTCTCTCTTCCGTAGTCCCCCATTGCGTCAAACTATACTTGTCTTTCAAGTTTTCGAAATCGACGGCATCCACGTTTCCGCATCGCTGTTTAAAACTTTCATAAGCGGCTTTTGATTCGGGGTATTTAGTAAGACGCCCGTTAGCCGCCGTCCAAGGACCTAAACCCTCATCCTGGCCGAAAACGATCTCGGTCTGGGCTTGGACATTCGAATTGGCCTGCAAACCAATAGTCACTGTTACAATGCAAATTTTCGCGAACAAAAGCAACTTGAATCTTGTAGCGTTAATACTCATACATTTTCTCCATTGGTTTTCGCAGAAGTTACGCGTTTGACAATTCAGTCCGGGGCACGTGTCGAATTGCCTCAAAGAGTCTGTGGAATTCAATTCCGCCGACTGCAAAAACTTAATGTTCAACCGACGACCAAGTCCGACAGACTTTTTCTGGTTTTTCTGGCTAAAAGGCCAAGGAATGTGGTCGGGCAACAAACGGTTTGTGGCTTGGGGGCCTTGAGAAAATAATTATTAATGTGGGGAGATGCTGTTGCACGTTTGAGTTTGTCATTAAGAAAGAAGCATGTACGAGTCAAACGCCCCGAGGATGGCAATGCGATCTAGCCAGGTTGTTGTCCAAGTTTTGTTCCAGCCGCTGGAGACCGGAGGCCCGCACTGAAGCGCCGACCATCCAGTCCATCGCGGAAGAAAAAATTCTGACGCAATGGCAAAGGTCGGGTGCCGCCCGCAAATTTAGCTGTCGGACCTTTCTTCCTTTTGAACATTAGTTAGTTAGTTCGACTTTCTGCCTTTGCCTCAATGTCACATTGTTGCAGCTGGGTACAGCATTGGGGTTTGTCGAACCTACCGAGCGGAATTGCACTTCCTGAGCTATTTCGTGCCGATGGCTGTTTTGCTGCCAGCGTTGGTCCAGCTACGGAGTAGCGGCAGATTGTAGCCCGGGGTGAGTG
>JAGQOZ010000302.1 GCA_020426955.1 Planctomycetales bacterium | reverse complement strand
TATTGTGATCATGGCGCCGGCGATGCTGGGTTCGCAAGTACAGTCGCTGATTGAAAAACTAGATCAAGCGGCCAGTGACGACGACGACCGCAGCGTCAGCATTATTCCGTTGCGGTCCGTGAACTCGGATCAAATTGACGAAGTCATTCAACAATTGCTGGAACAGGAATGATTGTGATTCACGGGCGGAACGGGCTGTCGCGACGTCCAGTCCTGCACGACGTGTAGTTACAGGGATTCCGAGCCCGGCACATGAGTGAGGGAGAATCGAGCGAGTCCGCGGTGCCTCACTTACGTGTCGGGCTAGGAAAGAACGCAACCTCACAAACGCGAATTTAGCGTCTTCGAAAGAGGGCTTGCGCTTTCTTCAGTGCGTCTACAAAAACGTCTACTTCGTTCAGCGTGTTGTAGAAATAGAAACTCGCGCGGCTACTGGCACCAATCCCCAGCCGCTTGTGCAAAGGCATGGCGCAATGATGGCCTGCTCGCACCGCAACGCCTTGGCGATCCAACAGCTGAGCCACGTCGTGAGCGTGCACGCCGTCTACCAAGAAGCTGACAATGCCCGCCTTGTGTTCTGGCGCGGGCCCCAGAAACTTAATGCCGCCCAATTCTTCCAACTGTTCATGAGCGTACGTCACGAGAGCTCGTTCATACTGGTCAATTCGACTGAGCCCAATTGATTCCAAATAATCAATCGCCGCGCCCAATCCAATAGCCGGAACAATGGGAGGTGTTCCGGCTTCGAACTTGGCGGGTAGATCGGCCGGTTCGAACCCATCCAAGCGAACTCGGCGAATCATACTTCCACCGCCCAAAAACGGCGGCATTTTCTCCAAAATGGCTTCTTTGCCGTAAAGCACACCCACACCTGATGGGCCCATCATTTTGTGTCCGCTGAAGACAAAAAAGTCGGCGTCCAACGATTGGACATTGCTGTCCATGTGGGGAACACTTTGCGCGGCGTCAATCAAGACCAACGCGCCATGATCGTGTGCTTGGCGAATTAGTTGTGAAAGCGGATTGATGGTGCCCAGCACGTTGGAAACAGCGGTTAGGGCCACAAGCTTGGTTCGTTCGGTCAAGAGCTGGTCCATCGACGAGAGGTCCAACAAGCCATCATCCGTGATGGGAATGAATTCCAACTGACACCCGGTTCGCTGTGATAATTGTTGCCACGGGACAATGTTGGAATGATGCTCCATTTCCGTTAGCAGAATCGTATCATTCGGGCCGACATTGGCGTCACCCCAACTGCGCGCGACCAGATTGATGGACGAAGTCGTGCCCGTGGTAAAGATGACTTCGTGCAACCGGTCGGCGCGAATCAACCGAGCGACCTTCTTTCGGGCTTCTTCGAATAGATCGGTACTTTGATCGCTTAGCCAATGGATGCCTCGATGCACATTGGCGTAATGTTTTTCGTATGTATCCACCAGCGCTTGGATCACTTGTTTGGGCCGCTGCGTGGTGGCGGCATTATCCAAGTAAACCAGTCGCTTGTCCGTATGGATATCCGTTTGCAGGATGGGAAAATCCTCGCGATACTTTTCTGGATCCAACGGCAACGTGGCAGTGGTGGTCATTTAGGATTCTTCCCTTGTCCGGTCCGTTGAATTTTTGTGAAGCCGCATCTTCATCCAAGGGTGAAAAAATCGCGGACTGAAGCACTCGCCAAGAAAGTAAACAGCACTTTTGACGATTCGGAGTCAATTTGGCTTGGAAGAGTTCCAACATGTCGTCAGCTGCAAACTGCTTGACTTCTTCTACGGTTTTACCCTGAACTTGCTCCATCAACATCGACGCCGACGCTTGGCTGATACAACAACCATCGCCGTCGAACCAAGCGTCTTGAATTTTACCATCGGAATCGATGCGTAATTCTATTCGAATCACATCCCCGCATAGCGGGTTGTCATCTTCATGAGCGTGCGACGGGTTTTCGCAGGAACCTCGATGAAATGGATCTTCGTAATGATCCATCACATGTTCTTGGTAGATTTCTTCTTCGTTCACAGACATAGCAATTTATTTAGGGCGAGATAACAACGATGGGAAAGGCTTGGAAAACCGCCGAGCCCTCTAACTGGGGGTAGAATGCATCGGCTCGGCCAAGTCAGACATCTGATTTGTAGTTTAGGAACCAGCCGTTTCCGGGTCCAGGGACGGACGGTCGAATGTGGCACTGAAAATGCTTTGCGTACCGAAATATTGGTTGTTTTTCTGGCGAACCTGTTTTTCTCGGTTAGTTCCAACGCAGCAAGTCACTGGATTGATCACATTCTGACACCGTTGGTCAGCCATTGTTCAAGCCGCCGGACTTTCGAAGCAGACAGTTTCGAATTTTATTGTTTCAGGAGTGATGAAAATGGCGATCCCCAGGATTGCGGTAGGGAATTTGGTGCGAGTCAAATCGGCGTTGGCGGACAAATATGATCGCCTGGCACGGGCTCGCAAAAGCAAACCGCTCAAAGCAAAGCTCGTACGTCAAGCGGAACGATTTCGTCGCGACGCCGAGCGGATTGCCGGCCGACTCAGTTCATAGATCAGCCAGAGGAAACGGTTGACGCCCAAGCCGACGCCGCGAAGTAACATACAGCCCGCCAACCAGCGGGCTAATTTTGTTTATGCTGATAGCTTCTGATCACAAGATTCAGGTCTGGACTTAGGAGCGAAACGATGATGAAGCGAAGTGGACGAGCCATTCGACAGGCCTTGCACTCGGGGCAACGAATCTATGCCACGGCGGCGATTGCAGTTTCGCCCCAATGGGCTCGAGTTCTGGCGGCGGCTAATGTCGATTTTGTCTTTGTCGATTCCGAACACACTCCGCTGGATCGAGAAACCTTGGCGTGGCTGTGCCGCAGTTATGCGTCGGAGCAGATTCCCGCCGTGGTGCGGATCCCAAGTCCGGATCCGTTTGAAGCTTCCAAGGTTTTGGACGGCGGCGCCGCCGGCTTTATCGCTCCGTATATTGAATCTCCAACGCAAGTGGAACAACTCAAAGCGGTCGCTCGGTATCGTCCATTGAAAGGAGAACGCGCAGGCCAGGCGATTGCAGACCCGACAAGCTTAGAGCCAGCACTGCAACATTACTTGGAACAGCGCAATGGAGACACGCTATTCATTATTAACATTGAAAGCGTGCCGGCGATAGAACAGTTGGACCAGATCCTGTCTGTGGGTGGCGTAGACGCGGTGTTGATCGGGCCTCACGATTTATCTTGCAGCTTAGGTATTCCCGAACAATATGATCATCCTAAATTCGATCAAGCAGTACGACGCATTCTGCAGACGGCACGACATCATCAAGTTGGCGCCGGAATCCATTATTGGCTAAGCATCGACCGAGAAATCGAATGGGCCAAGTCGACAGGAGCGAACCTGTTGATGCATTCCACGGACGTCACGCTGTATCAAAACTCGCTAGTGCAAGACCTTAAATATCTGCGTGCTCAACTGGGTGACGCGATTAACACGGACCATTCTGCGTCATCACCCGTGGTGTGAGACAACAACGCAACCCTGCAAATCAGTTCGCACTTTTGTTGTTCGCTTTGCCTTTGGTAAAACCAGCCGCTTTGCCGGGGACACGAGGATCCGCGACACCGGTGAAGGTACCTTCGGGCGTGCGGACAATGGCTTGCAAAATGCCGACGTGATCCAGGAATTCGATCGCATGCCCTTTGCGTTGCAGCGAATTCACGGCCGTTTCGCTCCAGGTTCGTTCTATAAATAGTCGATCCGGTTTCCACTGATGATGAAAACGAGGAGCCGCGACGGCTTGATCAATGGGCATCCCTAAATCCAAGTGACGAATGATGGTCAGCAGAACTTGCGTGATGATTTTGGGTCCGCCGGCTGCTCCTAACGTCATCACCGGCTGGCCGTTCTTCAACACGATGGTGGGACTCATGCTGGACAGCGGTCGCTTGCCAGGAGCAACCGCGTTGTTCTCGGCGCCAATCAGTCCGAATGCATTGGGCACACCGGGCTGAGCGGAAAAGTCATCCATTTCATTGTTCAGCACCAAGCCGGTTCCCGGAATCATGACCTTGGACCCGAACGAAGTATTGACCGTGGCCGTGATGGCTACCCAATATCCTTCGGCATCGGCCGCTGCAATGTGTGTGGTATGTTTGCCAAATTGATTTCGATCCCAATCCTCAGGCGTGCCGTGCGAAGAAACTTCTGTGGCCTTGGCAAGATCAATTCGCTGCGCCAATCTAGCCGCATAACGCTTGTCCACCAAGCCCTTCGGCACGCCAACAAAATCGGCGTCTCCCAGCCAGTACGCTCGATCTGCAAACGCCAGCTTCATTGCTTCGGCAACAACATGGATCACTAGTTGCGGATCTTGTTGATGAAGTTGCGCCAGATCAAAGTGCTCCAAAATGTTCAGCATTTCCGCTACATGCACTCCTCCGGAGCTGGGAGGCGGAAAACCGACAATTTGGTAGTCTCGATACCGAGTGACAATGGGTTGTCGCAATTTGGCTTGATACGCCGCAAAGTCTTTTTGTCGCAGGACGCCTCCATTCGCTTGCATCCAGCGATCGGTTTGTTCGGCAAATTCGCCCTGGTAAAACCACGCTTGCCCGTCACTCGCCAACCTTCGATACGTCTTCGCCAAATCCGACTGGATCAAGATTTCGCCTTCGGTATAAGGCGAATCGTTTGACTTCAGCAGAACTGCTCGAGTTGCCTCTTGGGCGCGAATCAAATCGGCGTTGTCTCGCAAATTCCGAGCCATCACTCGATCAATGGGATAACCTTCTTCAGCCACAACGGCAGCGTTTTCCAAAAAGGTGCGCAACGACAATCGTCCGGCGACTGACATGGCCTTGTCATACGCGGCAAAGGCACCGGGAACACCTATCGCTAACGCGCCGTGCTGACTGAGTTCGGGAACGGCCTGGCCATCACGCAGGAACATATCTCGACTAGCCAGTTGCGGCGCGGTTTCTCGACCATCAATCGCCAGCAATTCGCCGTCCGGTTTCCGAATCAAAATAAAGCAACCTCCGCCCAAGCCAGAATTGTGGCTATCTACCACTCCCAACATCACGGCCGTGGCAATGGCCGCATCCACCGCGTTGCCACCTTGTTCAAACGCGTTCAGCCCTGCTGCGGTGGCCAGCGGCTGTACAGCGGCAATCATGCCATCGGTTCCGGATGCCGCCAGCTGAAGCTGGGCGTGCAATGCGTCGGATGGCCACAAGAAGCAGACCAATAGCAACGCCACGATTCGAACGGACATAGTGAACCTTCTTCGTCAAGCAGAACAGATTTCGAGATGACAGGGAAATTGAACGAGCGGTTTTGGCGTCGAAACGCAATCGATTTTGAGTTTGGATAAATACCGAGTATACTGCTGGACAATGCTGGGTCCATCGGTTTTAGAATAACGCTTTCTGGATTGACTTGGCATTCCAGCTCGCCAAATTGCACCGCATTGTTCGGACCTTCCTCAATTCTATTGCTTAAGGCATCACCCCATGACCACATCGTCTACTCGTCGGCGTTTCTTGGAACAATCGGCAGCCGCCACGGTTGCCGCGCTGGCCGCACCGTATGTTTGTACGGCCAGCAAGACCGATTCTGAAGTCATTGTGGGCGAAGGAGATTATCGTTACCGAGTGGAACATGCGTGGGCTCAGCTGCCATCCGAATTCCACTGGCAAACAACCCACAACGTAGCGGTGGACAAAGCCAGAAATCTGTACGTCATTCACGAAGGAGACGCCAGCAAGCCAGACCATCCGGCGATCTTTGTGTTCGATGCGGAAGGCAAGTACATTCGATCTTTTGGTAATCAGTTTCAAGGTGGCGGACACGGCATTGAAGTTCGCGAAGAAAACGGACAAGAGTTTCTGTATGTGACCGGCTACCAACAGCTGAAGACGTTCGCCAAACTGGACCTGGAAGGGGAAACTGTTTGGCAGAAATTTGCTCCAATGGAAGCCAATGTCTACGCCGAAGGTGAAGCGACCAATCCGCAAAAGGTTTGGGGCCGAGACCGTTTTATGCCGACCAACTTTGCGTTTCATCCCAGCGATGGTGGCTTCTATTTGGCGGACGGTTATGGTGCGTGGTGCATCCATCGCTACGACGCGGAAGGAAAGTGGCTGTCTTCATTTGGCGAACCCGGCAAGGAAGACGGTCAATTCAATACGCCGCATGGAGTTTGGATGGACCAGCGTCACGAACAGCCGCTGGTGGTGGTTGCCGATCGAGCGAACGGGCGGTTGCAGTGGTTCAATCTGGATGGCCAACACCAGAAAACACTGGGCGGTTTCCTGCTTCCGGCCAACATTGATATTCACCAAGACCTGATGTTGGTTCCGGATCTGCAAGCCCGAATCACCCTGCTGGACAAGAACCATTCCGTGGTCGCTCAGTTGGGTGAAGACGCTCAATGGCGAGAGCAAGTGTTGGACAAATACAAAGTTCGCAGCAATCCCGATTCGTGGGTCGACGGCAAGTTTGTTCATCCGCACGACGCTTGCTTTGATCCCGACGGCAATATTTTTGTGGCCGAATGGGTTTCGACCGGTCGCGTCAGCAAGTTGACTCGAGTGTAACTGGCAACACTGCGGTTAACTTGCAACACTGCGGGATCATTTGCATGTGCGATTTGTCGCAACCGATTCCGCCTGAAGGCGGTACTACGAACTACAAACCAACAGCATGCCGCGACACTAGTCTGCCAGCGACCGCACGTAGATGTTGGCAAAGTCGATGGCGCCGTTGGGTTCAATGCGGAACGAACCGGACGAATTTGACGAATCCAACATTTGGTTTTCCCAGACGACATTGTCGTTTAGCTTCAGTGTCAGCTGGTTACCGTTGATGGTCCCTTCAAAGCGATTCCACTTGCCAGGTTCGGCCAAATGATCACGCAATTTCGCATCGGCCGGATCAATGACAATCGATGTTCCGCTTTTGCCTCGCAGAAAGACTTCGGCTGGTTCGGAATTCTCTTTGCGACGCACATCAAAGATGAATCCGTAATCCTGGAACTCTGCGGTGCTTTCGATGGCATCGTGTTGGCCGTTTTCGCCCGAATATGACAACACCCAGTCAGTTGATTTCCACTTGGTCGTCGTTTGGTCGGTTTTCCAACCGGCCAGATCAACGCCCGAATACAGACAACGGTAGCCTCGGTTTGCAATCGCCACGTCGGCTTCGTCAATCGGCGTATCGGGCAATTCCTTGATGCGGAGATTGCGATAGTGGACCACACCACCTTCTGATTCCAAGCAGATATAACCTTTCTTCGGCCAGCACTCGGTGCCTTTGGTTACCACCTTGCCGTTGACGGCCAAGCTGATATTTCCGTCAACGCATTCGATCCGATAGTGATTCCATTCGGGACTTGGTTTACTTCGTTCTTCCGTCGGAAATGCTCGACTTCCACCGCGTCCATTTACCGGCGTCATTTTGGCGCCGTGAATGGGAAAGATATCGCCATGTGTGG
>JAGQOZ010000301.1 GCA_020426955.1 Planctomycetales bacterium | reverse complement strand
GAGAAAGAAATCTGGGAGCTGCTAGGAATGCAACCCGATTGGCCCGGCTACATGGAAAGCGGCCAAGGCATGGGAGCCACGTTGACCATGGCCAACCAAAAACAAGCATATACGCTGACTGACAACGGAACGTATCTGCATTTCCGAGACAAAATAGATCTGACACCACTTTCGACCGAATCGGCTGCCACGCAAAATGTCTATTCGGTGCTGGTGATCCATCCAGCAAAGCATCCCTCGGTCAACCACAAACTGGCCAACTCATTTTGCGATTTCATGCTTTCGGATTCCACGCAAACAATGATCGGTCAGTTTCAAGTTGGCGGCGAACCACTCTTCACACCACTGCGTTCACCTTAATTGCAAGGCATGGTTCGAATGCAGTTTCTAAGCGAAGGTGTCACGCATGCAGTTCGGTTGCTAATCGTTGGCGACGCCGAAGTCATCAGCGCCGCATGGAATAGCGTGTGGATTTCGATCAGTGCCGTTTTGCTGGCCACCGCCGTGAGCGTCCCGATTGCAATCATGCTGTACGAATCGAAATCGTGGGTGTCATCCAGTTTGGTGGTGCTGTTCCGAGCGGCTTTGAATCTGCCCACGGTATTCATTGGTCTGGTGTGCTACGCCGTGTTTTCTCGGCAAGGTCCGCTGGGTTCTGCAGAGTTGCTGTATTCACCGTACGGTGTTGTCACTGGTGAATTTATGTTGGCCGTCCCGATCGTTGTGTCACTGACTTTTGGCACGTTGCAAGGTTTGGATTCTCGCATTTTGGAAACCATGCGCACGCTGCATGTGGGCTCGCGTCTGCGGTGGATCACGTACATTTCGGAAGCTCGCTTGGGCATGATGGTCGCTGTCCTGACCGCTTTTTCACGTTGTATTACCGAACTTGGCATCGCCATGATGGTCGGAGGGAACATCAAATTTCATACGCGAACACTGACCACCGCCACGGCGCTGGAAACTTCACGAGGCGAATTTGCTCGAGGTATCGCCATGTGCTTGATCCTGCTGCTGATTGGCGGATGCATCACGGTATTGCTCGCGTGGATGCAGCGAACACAGGAGTCCATTCGCGCATGATTGACGTTACTGAATTGAAAGTGGTCCGCCAGTCTCGCACGATTTGCCAACTTGATACGTTGCAAATTGGTTCGCAAGACCGCATCGGCATCGTCGGATCCAATGGATCGGGAAAAACGACGCTGTTGAAAGTGCTGGCTGGTTTGGAAACGGATTATCAAGGACGCATGAATGGTTCGCCCGAAGTTCGCAATCAAACCACGTACGTGCATCAGTCGCCGTTTCTGTTACGCGGTACGGTGCTGCAAAACGTCATGTTTGGCTTGCGAATGCAAAAGATCGGACGTCGCGAACGCAGCCAAATGGCACTCGCTTGGTTGAAAGCACTGGGTATCGCGCATCTGGCGGAACGCTCCACACAAAATCTGTCCGGTGGCGAACGACGCCGCACCGCGATGGCTCGCGCGTTAGCCGTGCAGCCAAAACTGCTACTGCTGGACGAACCCCTTGCCGACCTGGATCCAGGCGGAATCGATGCGGTGGTTCGCGTGATTCACGAATATCCGCACGCTGTCGTTATCGCGTCCCCCGTGACACTTCCGGCCGAATTGTCTTGCCGTATCGTGACGCTCTAACGCCAGAAGCTACATTTCGCTGAACCAAAACCGTAGCCACAGCTTGCAATACTATTCCGTCGAATCATTTTTATAAACGCTTACGTTGTCAATAAAGACTTCAGCGTTCGTGGCGTTACCAAAAAGTCCGGGACTCCCAAGCCGATTAGGCGAAGGATCGTCCGCTTCTAGAGTCCATTCGGTCGGCTCCGGTTCGCCGCGTCGCCACACTTTACCTCGCAATACCGCTTTGCCTTCGTCCGCCGACGCCTGCATTTTTACGGTATACCAAACTCCGGCTTGCCAAGCGAAGGGAACTGATTTGGCCATGCGCAGTTGCGCCGTCCACGATCGGATTTGCAATTGCTGCGATTGCCCCATCAGATCTAACGTATAACGCTGCGCAATCACGCCCATATCGGGCAACTTGCTCGCGTCGTTTTCAGCGTTCGGCGATGTTGCTGCGCCTGCTTTCAAGTCGGCTTGAATGGTGTAGTCATGCAAGTCGGTCAGGCCCATCCAAGTTTGGCTGCGAGTTCCTTTGGGGATGGTGGATACTTTGACGATAACCGGTTCGCCGTCTTCATCTCGAGCAACATGACGGTATCGAGCACCAATCCAAGTGACTGGAACTTGTCCGTCGCCAAAGTCAAACTTCCAGGGTAGCGGAGGTACAATGCGAATTCGCGCCGAAGCGGTTACTTTTTCACCGTTGGCTTTCTGTACAGTTGCCGTTGCCCAAGCCGCAGCGTGTTGCGATACCGAATTCGCTCGAAAAACGCCTCGATCATCAATCTGCGAACCATCCGAAGCCGTGAAGGTGATTGGGGATTTTGCATCATCTTCAATGCGTTGTCCCCAAGCGTTGAAGCGTCGCACTTGGAATGCAACGCGTTGTCCCGGCGCCAGCATGATTTCTGCCGGAACCAACTGGACTTGCGCTACGGTACGATCTGTTACTTCCGATTCGATGGGAGTCGGATTGTTGCTAAGGGATACCGACGCGGCGACTGTTGATTCGTCTCCCAAACAATAAAGTCCGCCGGTGGTGGGAAGATAAATGCGACCGTTGGCAATCACCGGCGAACCACCACACTCTTCGCCAGCGGGCAAACGAACTTTGAATTCGGACTTCACGCCGTCTTCGGAAGGACGCAGCACGTGAAACACGCCGGTGGCACTGCAGGCGTAAATTTTTCCGTCACCGTACACCAGCGAACCTCGCATCGACGTACCCAACTTCAGCGTCTTGCCAATCTGTTCACCTGAATCGGCATCTAACACTCGCAATCCCGCTCCATCATCTACCACGTACAGCCTGCCGTCTAAATACAGAGGCGAACTGCGACCGGCCGTGACGCCTTCGATTCGCCAAAGTTCGCTGACCTGCGTCCCGGTCGAATCAACCGTTTGTTGCAAGGCGGCTACCGCGCCCATCTCTGTGCCCTGCGGATTTTCTTCGGCATGCGAAACAAAAATGCGATCACCCACCACCAGCGGCGACATATTGACGCCTCGTCTAGAAAGCGAATATTGCCACAATGGCTTGCCGGTGCGAACTTGAAACGCATGAATTCCGCCATCACCGGAGCCCGCAATCATGGTCGCCTGACCGTGAATGAACGTGACGAAAGGAGTGCTATAGGTAGTGTCTTCAGGCAAAGGCCGCGTGCCGGTTTGCCACACAAGCGTGCCGTTGTTTTTGTCGAAAGCCAGAAAGCGGTGCGTGGGTCTGGCTGTTTCGTCCCAACCGGTAATGACACCGCTGATGATCACCAAATCTTCAAAGATAACCGGCGTATTTGTCCGGCCGCCATAGGTGCTGAGCATCCCGAATTCTTCGCTAAGCGAACGCGCCCATGACGTCTCGCCTGTTTTCGCGTCAAAGCATTGCAACAACGAACAAGCGCCCAATGCGTAGATTTTTCCGGTAGCTGGGTCTGCCGAACAATGGGACCAACCAACTCGTTCGGCCGGCACGTCTGAAAGAAAGACGTTGTAACGATTTTCCCACAAGACGTCTCCCGTCAGCGCGTCAAGGCAAATAACCTTCTCGGCATCGTGCACCGAATGCGGTTGGTCACGAACAATGGTAAATAGCCGCCCGTCCATCACGACGGGCGTGGAAATGCCCGCCGCCGGTTCGCACTTCCACAGCACGTGACTGTCAGCACCACCCTTCGGTTGAAAGCGGTCAATTAAAGGAGATTCGAACGAGATTCCGTCTTGTCGTGGTCCTCGCCAATTCGGCCAGTCCGTCGGTTCGTTCGAACAGATAGTCGCCGACACGCAGCAAATCAAAAAGACAACGGTTATCCATTTTGGGCAAGTTTTGTTCATTGGTATCCAGCGACGATGCGAATTGACCGAGCAAAATGCAAACAGAGAACAACGACGCCCGTTAGCAAACTTTGTGCCGATATTGTTCGGCTTTTTCGGCTCGATCGTTACGGATGGCGTGCCGGTCCACTTCGTCGTTTCGTACGTTTGCCGTCAATCACCAGTTTGGCGTTGCAAAACGGGACCTTTGCGCACCGCAACCAAGTGCGCCATAATTACGCTTGGTTGGACTTGCGACCTGCGGATGTGAACACGATTGCCTGGCGTTGGTAGAACATTCCCGCACGCTTCCCGTAAATTTGTTTTTTGGCCGACGTTCCTTTTTCAAGAAAAAGTTCGATTTCATGTACCGAACTCGGATTGCTCGCAACATAGTTCTTTTGATTGCCTGCCTTTTCGCCGCGAATTCTGCCAGCGGGGCCGAACCGGCGGAAGGAACTGCGAATCCAGCTCCTTCTACCTTTGGACTGCACGCAGTTTCACCGTTTCAGTCCCAAACGCTACAAGGCGACTCGTTTGAACTGGCCAACAAAAGCGAATTTCAAGCGACGGTGGTTTGCTTCTTGGGCACGGAATGTCCGCTGGCCAAACTCTACGGTCCTCGGCTGCAAACGCTTGCAAATCAGTTTCAGAAAGATCACGTTCGCTTTGTCGGCATCTTCAGCAATGTGCACGATTCGGTAGAAGAAATTACCGAATTCGCTCAGCAACACCAGATCGCGTTTCCAATCGTGAAGGACTCGGGAAACCGTATTGCCGATCTGTTTTCTGCCGAACGAACTCCGGAAGTCTTTCTGGTGGACGAAACGTTGGCGGTGCGGTACCGAGGCCGTATTGATGATCAATATCAACCAGGAATAGTACGACCTGAAGCCAAGCATACGGACCTGCAAAACGCGATCACGCAATTGCTGGCGAATGAACCGATTTCGGTACCGGAAACCAAGGCGGTCGGTTGCATCATCGGTCGCGAAGTTGTGTCCGCAGCCGATCAAGACGTCGAACAAGACGTCGAACAAACCGTCACTTTCTGCGGAGAAATTGCGGATGTGTTAAACCGCAATTGCGTCGAATGTCATCGGCCGGGCGAGATCGGACCGTTTTCACTGACAGACTACGACGAAGTCGTTGGTTGGGGCGAAATGATGTTGGAAGTGATACAAGATGGTCGCATGCCGCCATGGCACGCCGATCCTGAATTTGGTCACTTCCAAAACGAACGCATCATGTCCGACAAAGACAAGGACTTGCTCAAGCAGTGGGTTGCAGCTGGCATGCCATTCGGAGACAAGACCAAGTTGCCACCGACGCCTGAATTTCATGTTGGCTGGCGATTGCCTGGCGATCCAGACGCTGTTTTTTCCATGCGGAACGAACCGTTTGTCGTGCCGGCCGACGGCACGGTCGAGTACCAATACTTTGTTGTGGATCCCGGCTTCACGGAAGACAAATGGGTGACGGCAGCGGAAGTGGTTCCGGGGAACGCGGCAGTGGTGCATCACAGTATCGTGTTCATTCGACCTCCCGACGGCTCGCAGTTTCGCGGCATTGGCTGGCTGACCGCGTATGTGCCAGGGCAGGGCATGACCGAATTCGGCC
Source organism: Planctomycetales bacterium (assembly GCA_020426955.1). Lineage (GTDB taxonomy): Bacteria > Planctomycetota > Planctomycetia > Pirellulales > Pirellulaceae > JAGQOZ01. Next base: position 1,946 of record JAGQOZ010000301.1, on the reverse strand, counting down.
AAGGTCGAGCTAGAAAGATTCCCGCCGGTTCCAAATTGGTTTTCCAGCAGCACTACACGCCGATTGGTCGAGAGCAAACGGACTGCACCAAAATTGGACTCGTGTTTGGCGAACCCGACTCAATTACACATCAAGTGATTACGCTGATTGGCATTGATCAAGAATTCGAAATTCCTCCGCAAGCAGAAAACCACGACGTTGCTGCCTCCGTGCGCAGGCTGCCGGCTCAAGGAGAATTATTGGCAGTGGCGCCGCACATGCATTTGCGAGGCAAGGCGTTTGAATTGTTCGCGACAAAAGACGAACAGACACAGACGCTGCTGAAAGTGCCTCGTTACGATTTCAATTGGCAGCACAGTTATGCGTTTCAAGAACCAATACCGTTATCCGGCCTGGATCGTTTGCATTTTGTGGCCACGTTTGACAATTCGGCAAACAATCCGGTTAATCCCGATCCGGGTCAGCACGTGACTTGGGGAGATCAAACGTGGGAAGAGATGGCGGTGGCGTTTTTTGAAGTTGCCGAACCAAAGGACGGTTTGCCTCAGGAAGATATCGGACCATTGTCGAAACCCAAGAAGGCGGAAAAGTCGGATTCGCAAGTCCAAGCCGAAGTAGATCAATTCGTCGCGAGTTTTCTGAAACGGTTTGACCAAAATCAAGACGGCAAAGTCCAACACCATGAGACTCCGCTGACCATTCGCCGCTTCGCTTTTTTTCGATGGGACAGCAACGGTGATCAAGTGTTGACAAAGGATGAAATTGCGGAAGCCGCCACAAGTCGTTTTGAATAGTTTGCGGCGCGTTCACAAGCAAATTTCCTCGGATGAAGTGAATAGGATTCTTTGGTGTCGCAACTGTTTAATCGAGCCACATTGTGGATGGTAGATCGGCCCAAGCTCGTTTGGGGGCTGTTGGGAACGATCAGCATCATTGCGATTGTCGGCTACTGGAATCCTCGGTTTTTGGTCGAAGCGTGGGACGCCAATGAAGGTCGAAGTTCGTCGGCGAATTCAGCGAATACTACTCAATCACCAACGGCGCCGGATGTCGACCCGTTCAGTTTAGACGCGGATGCGGTGTTGGTGGTGCAAAGCGATGCGTTCTTTTCCCCAGCCGGAGCTACGGCCCTGCGCGACATTGTCAGCGAGTTAGAGGCGGCCGACTATGTTCGCAACGTGCTGTGGATGGATCGTGTCCCGATTATGAACATTTTTGGGTTGCCCGAACCCTTGTTTCCTCGTAGCGAAGCTTCGGCTGAACGCTTTGCCAACGCCCAAGAAAAAGCCCTCGGCAATCCGTTGGTCAAAGGACAGCTGTTGTCGGCTGATGCCAAAACGCTGCTGATGATGGTGCAATTTGATTATTTGTTTATCGAAAGTGACCAAGCGTGTGTGGCTGGATTGCGAGAAATCTTTGAACGCACCGCAGCGCGACATCCCGAAGTGGAATTGTCACTGGAGATCACCGGTCGAGTTCCCATTTACTTGGACATCATGAAGACTCGCGATGAAAACGTGGTTCGTTACCAATTGATTGGTTACGGCATGGTGTTGTTGATGAGTGTGATTTTGTTCCGAGGTATCTGGGCGGTGATTGTGGTGGCGATTGCTCCGTCGCTGGGTGTCTTCTGGACGCTGGGCATTCTGCGATTCTTGGAATTGCAAGACAATCCGTTCAATGATGTTGTGTTGCCGGTGTTGCTTAGCATGGTGGGCCTAACGGACGGCGTGCACTTGATGGTGCAGATTCGGCGGTTTCGTGCCGAAGGGATGTCGCCCAAAGAGGCGGCACGAGAAGGAATTCGTCACGTAGGACTGGCGTGCTTTTTGACTTCGCTGACCACGGCCATTGGATTCGGTTCTCTGCTGTTGGCCGACCATGAAATTGTGGAAGAATTTGGACTCAGCTGCACCATTGGAGTTCTGTTGACGTTTGTGGCTGTG
>JAGQOZ010000300.1 GCA_020426955.1 Planctomycetales bacterium | reverse complement strand
TGATCCCGATTGGGACGAAATGCCGATTGCCGACGCCAAGCCTTGGGGATGGGCGTCACCCACAATTTACGGCGTGATTGCCCATATGACCGAACCTCTTTCCGCCTTGGCTTGGTTTACCATGATGACATTCTTGTTCAAGAAAACTAGGAGCATCTGGGACTGTGTTCTGGCTCATGCCATTACCAACCTGCTGTTGGGCTTATACGTGATCAAGTTTGGTGCCTGGGAATTGTGGTAAACCGCTGCCGTTGTTTCAGCTCAAGGCCGGGAATGGCCTTGACGCTTCGGGCCTGGTGACGTAAACCATGGATAAATCGGGGGCGTGGCGGAACTGGCAGACGCGCTAGATTTAGGATCTAGTTTCTTCGGAAGTGCAGGTTCGATTCCTGTCGCCCCCATTAAGAACGCTCGTAGGCAACTGCGAGCGTTCTTTTTTTCGTTCATCAAAAGCTCAGTTTGACGAAATTTGGCAACGTGTTGCGGCAAATCAACCGCGATGACGGTCTGCTCGGGAGCGAATAATCAGGAATACCTAATCCGATTTTGCATCCTGAAATGCCGAACCTATCCTTCCGTATGAACAGAGGAAAGGTGCTTTGCTAATGACGTTTGCCTCCCCTACCGCTTCCAGTGCGCCAAGTGTCGGCGATTCCATTGTCCTGCCGCCATCGCCGTCGACGGTGCGTGGTCGTATTCTGGTTGCCGACGATGACCCGGTAACTCGCCGATCCCTAGAACTACTATTGACAGAAGTAGGTTATCAAGTCACTTCGGCCGCCGATGGTCAACAGGCTCAGTCCCTTGTTGACGACACCATTTCGTTGGCGCTGTTTGATTTGCAGATGCCACTGGCCAATGGCATGGACTGTTTGCGGTATGTTCGCCAGCGGTTTCCCGATATCCAGGTCATGATGATTTCTGGCGAAGGGGAAATTCACGATGCCGTCGCCGCCATGAAGGAAGGTGCATTCGAATTTATCGCTAAGCCGTTCGATAAAGACAAGTTACTGGTGAATGTGGATCGAGCGATCACGGCTACGAAACTTTCGCGAGACAATCGTAACCTTCGAGACATGGTGGGCGATTCGCTCCCCGTGACCGGCTTTTCACCCAAGTTGCCACAAACCAAGAAGCTTTTGGATCAAGTTGGAAAAGTTGTTGGCTTAGACTCCACCATTTTGCTCACCGGTGAAAGCGGCACGGGCAAGACCACCATTGCCAGATATATTCACCAGCAAGGTCCTCGAGCAGACCAGCCGTTTGTCAGTGTCAACTGTGCGTCACTGCCGCGTGATCTGATTGAGGCGGAATTGTTCGGACATGCTCGCGGAGCATTCACGGGCGCTGTGAAAGATCGACCGGGTCGCGCCGAAATTGCCGATGGTGGCACGTTGTTCTTGGACGAAATTGGCGATCTGCCGCTGGAACTGCAGCCCAAACTGCTGACGTTCCTGCAAGACCGTACGCTGCAACGAATTGGCTGCAACGAAATGCGCCGAGTCGACGTGCGAGTCATTGCTGCGTCCCATCAAGATTTGGCATCGATGTGTCGCGAAAATCGATTTCGACAAGATTTGTACTATCGGCTAAACGTATTGAGCCTGCGAGTTCCTTCGCTACGAGAACGCACGTTGGATATTCCAGAATTGGCTCAACACGTATTGCGTCGCATTCAGAATCAACGAGGTGGTTCGCCTTTAAGTCTTTCCGATGCGGCCAGAAATGCCTTGCTGGCTTACAACTGGCCCGGCAATATTCGAGAACTTGAGAACGTTTTGGAGCGTGCATCTGCGTTCTGCGACCAGGGAGTGATCCAGCCTACTGATTTGGCGTTACACACTTCCCAGCAAGCGTTCAACAGCGTTGTCCAAGGCGAGTTTGCTCCTTCGCTGGCGGGAATGACTTTGGCGGAAGTGGAACGCAAAGCATTGATAGACACGCTGAAAGCCTGTAGTGGAAACAAAGCCAAGGCAGCTAGGGAAATGGATATCAGCGAAAAGAGCATTTACAACAAAATGAAGCGGTACAACATCACCATGGACCAGATCTAGATGAACGAACCATGCAACTGGAAGGTTGTGCTTGACCGTTTTTCCGGACGGCTTGACGACATCCGTGAACTACTGACCGTTTTCCAAACGCTGATGTCCCAAGACCGGCAGGCCATGGCGTCGGCGGTTGGTGCACAAGACGCTAACGCGGTGGCTCGAATCGCACATCGTATCAAAGGCGCGTCGGGAAATTTCAGCGCCGACCGCATGGTCCAAATTGCCGGCACCTTGGAAAACGTAGCCAAGCAACAACTATGGGACCAACTGCCGTCGCTGGCGGATCAGCTGTTTTGTGAAGCGGAACGATTGGTTTGTCACATCGAACAATGTACTTTGTCCAGCGAATCGATCAGCACTAGCTAGGAACCTCACCATGAAACGGCCTCGCATCCTATTCGTTGATGACGATCAGTTCATTCGCTTGGCGTTGGAAAAAGTGCTTCAAGGTCAGGTCGAATCGTGGGACATTTCGTACGCCGATTCAGGAAAACACGCCTGGTCGTTGCATCTTCAGCAGCCCTTTGACGTGATTGTCAGCGACGTTTCCATGGACGAATTGAGCGGAATTGATCTGCTACATCAAGTTCGCCAACGCACACCACAGACCTTAAGATTCTTGCTGACCAGCCACACGGACAGCTGCACTCGCGCCCAGATGGCTACGTGCGCCCACATGGTGTTGGCCAAGCCGTTGGACCGCAGGCAAATCTTGCAGAGAATCTCCGACGCGTTGTGGTTTGTAGATTCCATTGAAGATACGGCAATTCGCGAAACCGTTCTTTCCAGTGCCTTGTTGCCTCGTCTAGCCAGTACCACCGATCGCCTCGCGTCACTCCAACTAGGAAACGCGTGCAACGAATTGCAGTATTTGCAGGCGGTGAATCGCGACGTATCGTGGATGACACTGGCGTTTCAAATTATCCAGATGGGCTCGTTACGACAGACGATTCGCGATTCCCTGGACCAGTGCCGAGTAGACGAATCGCTGGACGCATCACTGTTTCTTTCGCCCGCAACGGCTCATTTGTGTGACGACAACGTATTGTCAGCCATTGGCGCCAAGTCAGTGGCGACGGCCGATTTAGCGATGCGGATTGCCAAGAAGTTTTATTCCGCAGAAAAAGTAGCGATAGATGCTTGGTGGGCCGGCATGCTGCACGATGTCGGCAAACTGGTACTCATTTCTCACAATGCCGACTACGCAGATTACATTGCCAGTCGCTGCCTAGAAAACAATTCATGCTGGGCCGTCGAACGTTCGACATTTGGGGCCAGTCACGCCGAACTAGGCGGATTGTACCTAGGGCTACGCGGTGCAAGCCGGATGATCCGCGAGGCGGTCATGTATCATCACGAACCGTGCCGGGCAGATTCCGTGGACAATCCGATTTTGACCGCCGTGCACTTGGCCAGCGCGGCAATTGGACAGCGTCATTTCAACCGAGACTGGGAGTCGTTGGATTTTGATTACTTGGGTCGAGTTGGTATTGATCGTGAAATTGCCCTGCGTCTGATGGGCGTACGTTCCATGTCGATTCGTCCCGGTCGGATCGCCAATGTAAAGAAGTCGATATGATTCCGAACAACGGATAGTTCACGTAGAGCGTTCCCTATTGGATTTCGTTTGAATTCCAAGGTACGGTCCCTTTTCCGTCTGATGCAGATTTGATTAAATCCAAATGTGGCGCAGGCCACGCAACTAACCTCTTTCTGAATTAGAAACTCCAATGAGCATTGCAATTGTAACCGGTTCCGCCGGATTGATTGGTTCGGAAGCAAGTCGTCACTTTGCGTCGGTCGGCATGGATGTGGTGGGCGTCGACAACGACATGCGAAAGGAATTCTTTGGCGAAGAAGCCTCCACTCGCTGGCAGCAATCCAAGTTACAATCCGAACTGGGCGAACGCTATTCGCACCAATCGATGGACATTCGAGACCGCGGCGCGATTGACAGTCTATTTTCGCGCATGGCCGACGACATTAAGTTGATCGTTCACACAGCGGCTCAGCCTTCACACGACTGGGCAGCTCGAGATCCGCACATGGATTTTTCGGTCAACGCGAATGGAACGCTTAACCTACTACAGGCCACCCGTCAATTTTGCCCGGAAGCCGTCTTCATTTTTACTTCGACCAACAAAGTCTACGGTGACACGCCCAATCGGCTGCCATTGGTAGAACTGGAAGACCGCTGGGAAATTGATCCTTCGCATACTTATGTAAATGGTATTCGCGAAGATATGTCGATTGATCAGACGATGCACAGCTTGTTTGGCGCATCCAAGGTTGCCGCCGACGTGCTGGTGCAAGAATATGGTCGCTACTTTGATATGAAAACGGCTTGTTTTCGAGGCGGTTGTTTGACAGGCCCCAATCATTCGGGAACGCAGTTACACGGCTTTCTGGCCTACTTAATGAAATGTGCTGCGACCGGAATGCCATACACGGTCTTTGGGTATCAAGGCAAACAAGTACGAGACAACATTCACAGTAATGATTTGATCCAAGCGTTCGATCATTTCTATCGAAATCCGCGCAGTGCCGAAGTTTACAACATCGGCGGTAGTCGCTTCAGCAACTGTTCCATGAAAGAAGCGATTAGGATGTGCGAAGAAATTACCGGTAAACAGATGAACTACGAATACAAAGACGACAATCGCGCGGGCGACCATATCTGGTGGGTCAGCGACGTGTCTAAGTTCGAATCGCACTATCCGAACTGGAAGCTGCAGCACAATGTTCAATCAATTCTGCAACAGATCTATGATGCAAATGCAGAACGCTGGGCCGCCGAAAACAAGTAACGTAATCCCCTCTCGAGTTTCAAGTCTGATGCTAGACAAAGGCAAATTTAACATCCTGGGAATCAACATCAGCGCCATCGATTATGAAGGCGCTGTCCAGCGAATTGTCGATGCGGCGAATCAAGGCAAAGGCCTGTCTATTTCTGCTTTGGCTGTTCACGGTTTGATGACTGGAGTCACCGATCGACAGCACAAGTATCGGCTGAATCAATTCGACTTGCTGGTACCCGATGGTCAGCCGGTTCGCTGGGCACTGAACTGGATGTACAAGACAGGTCTGACCGACCGCGTTTATGGACCAAACCTGATGCTCAAGACTTGCCAACGCGCGGCAGCAGACGGCATTCCGATTTTCCTGTTCGGTGGTGCGCCGGAATTATTGGATGCGTTGCAATCCAAGTTGTTGCAGCAATTTCCAACGCTCAAAATTGCCGGCATGATTCCTTCTCGTTTTCGACGATTGACACCGGAAGAACGAGACGATGTGGTGCGGCAGATTCGCGAAAGTGGAGCGAAGATTACCTTCGCCGGGCTGGGATGCCCAAGACAAGAGGTTTGGGCGTACGAATTTCGTGATCGACTTTCGATGCCCATTCTGGCAGTTGGTGCCGCATTCAATTTCCATGCCGGGCAACTTGATCAAGCACCAGGATTTCTTCAAAAACGAGGGCTCGAGTGGGCCTATCGACTGTACAAGGAACCCAAGCGTTTGTGGCAACGCTATCTGATTTTGAACCCCTACTATCTGACACTGCTGATTGGACAGATGACTCGGTTTTATCGCCCCAATCCTGACAACTGCGATCCACCACACGAAGAGATTCTTTACGGCTGATTTCCTTCCGTCAGTTGCGGTTTAGAATTCTTGGCTATTGTGAGTCGTCATACTGACCGATTATGCTGATACCGCCGTAGATTTGTGCGGCCAGGCAATCGATCTACTATTCGGAAACACGGTTATGACGAGGACCACTTGATGGATAAAAAGGCCAAAAAGCGAATTGATGTTCTGCAGCAAAAGATCAACAAGGCCCAGCAGCTACTGTCCGCCGCTAAAGCTCAGCCCGATGACCCAGATGACATTGTTCGCTTGGAAAAGGAGATTTCGGACGCCAAAGCCGAAATCGAAAAGCTGAAAAGCAGCTAGACTTTGGCCACCGGACTTTCGGCATTATGCGATATCGTTCGATCATGCGGCGAAGCTTTTGTTGGTACAGCGCGCTGACCTTAGCAGGAACCGCAGTCGGTTGCCGGCATACTAGCCAAGCTACTTCGAACGAACCAACGACGAATCACTTCCCGCTGCGGTGCACGGGCAAGGTGGAAGATTTTGAACGAGAACTGGCGGTTTTGGAAACCGTGTTTTGGGAGCCGGACGATACCACCAGTTTGCGTCAGCTGATTCGCATGACGGAGTTAGTAAAGGGGAAACGCGTGCTGGAAATCGGCACGGGGACCGGCTTGATCAGCTTGTGCTGTCTGCAAGCAAGTGCGGAACGCGTTGTTGCAACCGATATCAACCCGGCGGCAGTGCAAAATGCGATCCAGAATGCTGAGTGGTTGGAACTGCCCGTCGATCGATTCGACGTGCGGCTTGTTTCCAAAGACGATCCTTCGGCATTTGCAGTGCTTGGTCCGGACGAACGATTTGATGTCATCATTTCGAATCCACCTTGGGAAGATGGCCAGCCGTCACGCATTGACGACTACGCACTGTACGATTCGGATTTCGCTTTACTGAATTCGATCTTGAGCGGCTATCAATCGCGTTTGTATCCGGCGGGCCGATTGCTATTGGCATACGGGTGCGTGGAAGCGATCCGAGCAATACAGCAGATGTGTGACCAGCGAAACTTGACGGCTCGGCTACTGGACGACCGCAATCTAAGCGACTTGCCCAATCTGTTCTTACCCGGCATGCTGATTGAAGTAATCGATCAGCGTTGAAATCGGCACTCGTCATTCGTGCAGCCAGTCCGCCCAGTCTATTGAGTTTCACTGCGTTTTGCTGGATACTTCGAAGTAGCGAACTTGGGTTCGCAAAACAGATACCTAATTGATCACATGCCGACAAGCAGGACGAAGAAGACAACCGATGGCAAAGAACGTCTTAGGATCAGAATTACAGAGTTGCTCTACCAATCCGATGACCGGATTCTACCGAGATGGTTGTTGCAATACCGGCGCCGGAGACGTTGGCTTGCATACCGTGTGCTCGAAGATGACCGCAGAATTCTTGCAGTTTTCCAAAGCCGCCGGAAATGATCTGTCGACTCCCATACCCGCCTACGGATTTCCGGGTCTCAAGCCGGGCGATTGGTGGTGTTTGTGTGTCTTGCGATGGAAGCAAGCATTGGAAGCGGGGTGTCCGCCGCAGGTCAATTTACAAGCAACTCACATTTCCACATTGGAATTTGTCGATTTAGAAGATCTGCAGGCCGCCAACAGCGGCTCTAGCAATTAGGAAGAACCGATCAAACTGGATCATTCGCGACTAATGATCGTCCGCGGCGTGCGAATCTAGCAACCCTGTCACCCACCAGTACACGTTTGCTCCTTCGGTGATTCGTTCCAGTCGAATATGAGTCAGAATCGGCTGACCGCCCTTGGGAGTAATGGCATATTGCAAAGTCGTATGCCATTTTTTATCGGCATAGTAAACAACGTCTACTTTCT
>JAGQOZ010000299.1 GCA_020426955.1 Planctomycetales bacterium | reverse complement strand
GAACGGCGTCTGCATGCGCAAAGCGATGAGTGATCAACGGTTTGACATCCAATTTGCCAGAATGCATTAAATCCAACACCGCCTGAATGTTTCGCTGTTCGGTCCAACGAACAAAGCCGTACGGATAGTCGATGCCTTTTTGTTCGTAGTCGTCGTCGTAGCGTCCCGGTCCATACGAACAAGAAACCTGAAAGCTGATTTCTTTTTCGTAAAAGTCCGCTCGATCCAGTTCCAAATTCACCACACCCACCAACACCACTCGGCCTCGCTGCCGACACATCTTGGCGGACTGACTGACAATGGAATCGTTCTTGGCGCTGGCTGTAATCAGTACCGCATCGACACCTCGTCCACCCGTGGCGGCCAGTGCCGCGGCCACGGGATCGGCCGTGGTTTTGGGGTCAATCACCTGCGCGCCGGCCTGCTTGGCCCATGCCAGGCGGTCATCACTCAGGTCGATACCGATGACTTTGACACCATTGGCCACCAGCATTTGAACTGCCAACAAGCCGACCAGTCCTAAGCCAAAGACCACCACCGTTTCACCCAGTTCGGGCTTGACCAAGCGAATGCCTTGCAAGGCAATCGAACCGAGCACGGCGAAGGCGGCTTCTTCGTGCGGAACATTGTCTGGTACTTTAGCGCACAGGTTGACCGGCACTTTGACGAATTCAGCGTGCTGACCATTACTGGCAACTTTATCACCGACTTCGTAGCCTTCGACTCCCGCGCCCACGCCTACCACAATGCCCGAATTGCAATAGCCCAGCGGCAGCGGTTCGTCCAGCTTGTTGAAGACGGTTTCTAGCGTGGGCAGCAACCCATCCGCTTTGATCTTGTCCAGCACCTGTTTCACTCGATCCGGATTCTGCCGAGCTTTCGATACCAAACTGGCTTTGCCAAATTCTACCAAAAAGCGTTCCGTGCCAGCGGAAATCAAACTGGCTTGCGATTGAATCAGCAACTGACCTCGCGAAGCCGCCGGGCAAGGCACATCCATCAGCTCTAATACGCCCGAGCGAAGATTTTGGACAACTTGTTTCACGATACCATACTTTCGCTCAATCTGAATTGCGTTCTGAACGGTCGGCGACGAATTCTAGGCGGTTAACGCCAGACACCTCGAGTATCCACGACGACCTTTTCCTGCAGCACTTTACGAGGCACTTTCTTGAAGTGACGATGATCGGTCAGTAGCACCAAGATGTGCGACTTTTCAATGACGTCTTCCAGATCGAAGAGTTCAAATTCGTTGAAGCGAGCGGACGAAATGTACGGATCACACGTCAAGACTTCGCCAACATTCGCCGCTCGTAAACCGCGAACAATATCCAGTGAAGGGCTTTCACGTATATCATCGACATCCGCTTTATACGTGATTCCCAAACAACCAATCTTGGGCGAAGCAAACTGTTTGGCCAATTCCGCCACATGTTCAATGACATATTGCGGTTTCTTGTCGTTAACTTCTCGAGCGGTGCGGATCAGCGGCGTATGGTCTGGATCGGCATGCACCAGGAACCACGGATCGACGCTGATACAATGACCGCCCACGCCAGGGCCGGGTGACAAGATGTTGACACGAGGATGTCGGTTGGCCAGTTCGATGACTTCCCAGACGTCAATTCCCAGTCGGTCCGTCAAGATGGACAATTCGTTGGCAAAGGCAATATTGACGTCTCGGTACGAGTTTTCTACCAGCTTGGTCACTTCGGCTGCCAATGCATTCGTACCGAGTACTTTGCCGGTGACAAACGTTTCGTAGAACGCTTGTGCCTTTTCCGTGCAGTTATTGGTGACCCCGCCAACAACGCGATCGTTCTGGACGACTTCCAGTAGAATTCGACCGGGGAGCACTCGTTCTGGACAATGGGCCACAAACACATCTTCGCCTACTTTCATTCCGTCGGGGACGGCCAGAGGCACGACAATGTCTTCCGTGGTTCGAGGTGGGCTGGTGGATTCCAAGATGATCAAATTGCCTGGTTGGACGAACGGACGAATGGCCTTAGCCGCTTGTTCCACGTAAGACAAATCAGGCGAATGATCTGGACGGTGCGGGGTGGGCACGCACAGAATGAAAATGTCAGCGGCTTGTGGTTCGTAGCCGGCGCGAAGTTGTCCGCTGTTCACGGCCGAACGCACCACCATGTCCAAGTCGGGCTCTTCAATGTGAATGCGACCTTCATTGATGGTGTCCACCACGTCCGCTCGCACATCCATGCCGTACACATGAAAACCCTTGGTGGCCAACACACTGGCGGTGGGTAAGCCAATGTAGCCTAAACCAATCACACAGACCGATGTTTCGCCGGGGACCATCGTCTTGCCAAATCGACCTTCCGTTTGCGTACTCATTTCTGCCAACCTTGTTCCAGCATGAGATCTACGATTCGTTCAGACGCGTTGCCGTCACCGTAGGGGTTTGAATCAATTTGATGTTGAGCGTATTCGACCGGATCGTCCAGCAACGCGGACAAGCGATCGGTAATTTTGTGGATTGAAGTTCCGACTAGTTCTACGGCGCCGGCGTCCATCGCTTCGGGCCGCTCCGTGGTTTCTCGCATGACCAAGATCGGTTTCTTCAGCGAAGGCGCTTCCTCCTGCACTCCGCCCGAATCGGTCAAGATAATGGAGCTACGATCCATCAGCCAAACGAATTCTGGGTAGGGCGCTGGGTCGACCAAATGGATATTGTTTCTATTTCCCAGGATTTCGAAAACCGGGCCTTGCACGTTGGGATTCAAATGGACTGGATAGACGAAGGCCACGTCCGGGTACTGATCTGCCAATTGCGCAATGGCTTTGCAGATATCTTGAAAGCCGCCGCCAAAGTTTTCTCGACGATGTCCCGTAATCAGCACCATGCGGCGGTCGCCCAGCATGGAAAACTTCTGCCGCCATTGGGCATCATTCGCTCGTTCCTGATCCACGGCCCACAACAAGGCGTCAATCACCGTATTGCCCGTGACATGCACCGTTTGTGGATTGATTTTTTCGGCTAACAGATTGTCGGCCGATCGCTGAGTTGGCGCGCAGTGCAAGGCGGCCACCAAACTAGTAATGCGTCGATTGAATTCTTCTGGCCAAGGTGCGTACAGATTGCCCGTTCGCAACCCTGCTTCAATATGCACTAACGGTTTGTGCCGATAGAACGCCACCAGCGAAGAAGCCATGACCGTGGTGGTATCCCCTTGAGCGACCACGCAATCGGGATCAAACTTTTCAATCACGCCATCGATGCCTTGCACACAGCGAGCGGTCAACTGAGACAACGTCTGGTTGGGGCTCATCAATTCAAGGTCAGTGTCGGCGTGAATTCCAAAGTAATCGGTCACCTGTTTCAGCATCTCTTTGTGTTGCCCTGTCAGGCACACAATGGTCTCGATATCGTCAGGACGGGCCAGGCATTCCTTGACCAACGGCGCCATTTTGATGGCCTCGGGACGAGTGCCAAAGATCAGTAACGTGCGAAGCTTAGACATTTCCGCTCTCTAAGTAACAGTGACTACGATTTTACCGGCCCAGCTCGCCGCCCGACGCATTTCCATTCGGTGTGCGCTACAGCGATTCCATAATGTACGTTACCAAACGAATTCGTCCAATTGACCGGCGCAACCGGTAGATTTGGCATTAGAGTCGTCGAACTTGCCGTCCCGGTACGCCAAACACAATCGAATCGGCCGCCGCGTCCTGCATGCACGCTGAATTCGCACTGATTTTGCTTCGTTGTCCCACCTTTTTACCAGGCGCTACCGTCGCATGCGTGCTGATATAGGCTTCGGCTTCCAGGGTCACAAACCCGTTTAGCGTGGCATAAGGCGCCAGCAAGCTGTATTCACCAACCTGGCAGTCGTGACCAACCGAAGCGTAGTAGTTCAAATGCACAAACGGCTCTAAATGGGACTGATTGGAAACCACGGCAAACGGATAGATGACCACGCCTTGACCCAAGCGAGCGGTCGAGGCGATGCGAGCTTGCGGATGCACGAACGACAGAAATGTTCCATCCTTAGCGGCCAGCGTTTCCACAATTTTGCGGCGCACTGCCATATGCCCAATGGCCAGCAGAAACCGATCACTTGCGGCTGGTTGGTACGATTCCGGGTCGTCCAGCAATAGCGAACCAGAAAAGCCAAACGGCTCCAGCGGCGCGTCTGCCTGTCCTAAGAAGCCTTTGAATTGATATTCTTCAGGCGAATAAACGTTCCAGAGCATTTCGTGTAGTTCGCGAGCAAACCCGCCTGCACCCACAATCACAATGTCTTGTTTCGCCACCGCCGTTTCCCGCTTTCGTGTCGTACTTTAGATCTTAGATGGATGAACCGCCATCAATAGTGATGACCTGCCCGGTCACAAAGCTGGCTGCACTGGACAGCAAGAAGCTGACCCACGGTGCTACATCATCGGCCGTTCCCAAACGCCCCAATGGCGTGCGCCTGACAATTTGTTGTCGCTGTGAATCGCTGAGTGCCGCCGACATGTCGGTTTCCAAATATCCCGGCGCAATCGCGTTCACTCGAATGTTCTTTGCGCCCAGTTCTCGAGCTAAAGATTTGGTAAAACCAATCAGTCCCGCTTTGGTGGCCGCGTAAGTTGACAATCCCGAGAAGCCTCGGCTGGCAATAATCGAAGACACATTGATAATCACGCCGTTGCGTTTCAGCAGCATGTAACGAGCACATTCGCGGCTGAGCAAGATGGACGCTTTCAGATTGATGTCCAGCATCGCTTCAATGTCTTCGTCCTTGGCCAAGGCTAACACGCCGTCAAATGCGATGGCCGCATTGTTGACCAGCCCATCAATGCGACCATATTTTTCGAAAGTCCCTTTGGCCAACGCATGCAAAGCGTCGGAATTTCGGATATCCAGCGAATGAAATTCGAATCGATCCGGATGAGCTTCCGCCGCTTGTTGCGTGAATTCGGTTTCGCTGCGACTGGCCGTAATCACCGTGTGTCCTGCCGCCAGTAGCGATTCGGCAATCGCTTGCCCGAGTCCTCGGCTACCGCCGGTCAGAATAATAACTTGAGTAGGGGATGCATTCATGGGACGTTGCTACTTTGCCAATCGATCTTGGTAGACTTTGCACAATTCACCAAAGGTGGGCACGGGACTGGCTCCTTCGCGAAAGGGATCAATCCCCAGCGATTGTTCCAAGCCAACCACCAGCACGGCCAAGTCCAACGAATCCAGGCCGACCGTTTCGGTCAGAATATCTTCGTCTTCCAATTCGATAGCAGGACGGCCCGAATCGACTAACACTTTGTTAATGACTTCAGCCACTTTGGTTCGTACGTCAATGTCGGTCATATGCTTTCCAGTCGTTCTGGCGATATCAACTTAGGTTGAGGAATCCTTGGGGCCCATGAATTCTTCCATGGTGGCATGATTGTCTGCCGACACCCCTTCGCGACGCAAGACGCAGGTGATGGTCTTCCACAGAATTAGCAAATCAGTCCATAGCGAACAATGGTCCACATACCAAACGTCCATGGCAAACCGAGCGTCCCAATCGACCGTATTGCGACCGTTCACTTGCGCCCAACCCGTAATGCCGGGCCGAACATTGTGGCGTCTGGCTTGTTCTGGGGAGTAGCGATCCAGATAGCGAGTTAACAGGGGACGAGGCCCAATCAGGCTCATATCACCTTTGATTACGTTCCACAGCTGAGGCAATTCGTCCAGGCTGAGCGAACGCAACAGTTTCCCAAACGGAGGCAAGCGTTGCGCATCTGGCAGCAGGTTCCCCGCAGCATCTGTCTGGTTGGTCATGCTGCGAAATTTGTAAACGTCAAACGGCTGGCCATACCTGCCGGCTCGAGCTTGGCGAAACAGCACAGGCGAACCTAATCGAATTCGCACGCACAGTGCCACCACCAAGATCACCGGTAACAGCGCCAAGAACGCTGGCACGGATAACGCTAAATCGAAGACACGTTTCAGCCCGTTGGCATACCACGCAGATTGCGTTTTCGGTTTATCGGCGGCAACTACTTCCACGGCATCGGTCGGCACGGCACTATTTCTGTTCTTGCATTCGTTCCAGCAGTTCACGAGCCCAACGGTCGCGAGCCAAATTTTCCGTACCAGATTTGGTCAGAAAAGCGACGTTGCTGTACTTGGGTTCGCGATAATCCGACACCTTGCCACTGATGATCGATTCCAGCACTTGTTGAATCCCCAGCTCCAGCGTCCATTGGGGATGGTAGTCCAATAGATTGCGAATCTTATTGAAGTTGACTCGATAATTGCGGCGGTCATTCGAAGTACTGGACTCTTGGATTTCTGCCGAAATGACTTGTTCGGCAATTTTCTGTCCCACTTGGCTGATGGTGTAATTCTGTTCGTTCGAACCGACGTTGAAAATTTCATTCCGAGTAATCTCGACGGGCGCTTCCAGAACCGCCAAGACCGCTCGCGCCGCATCTTCCACATGCACGAAGGGACGCCATTGATCGCCATCTTGCACTGTGATTAAACCATCCAGCTTGGCCTTGGCCGTAAGCAAATTAACCACCAGATCAAACCGAGTTCGCCCGGAAAGACCGTAAATGGTGGCGAACCGTAGAATGGTAGGCGAAAATTCGTCATGCCCGGCCATGGTCAGCAACACTTCTTCGGACGCTCGCTTGGTGTGCCCGTACAACGACACCGGCATCACTTCGGAACGTTCGTCCAAAATTTCGTCACACGCGCCGTACACGGAACATGTACTGGCAAAGACAAACCGCTGAATTCCGTGCGATTTGGCCAACTCGGCCACATAGCGAGTGGCGGACAAATTGACGTCAATGGTCAGTGATTCGTCCAAACTACATGCCGGGTCACCCACGATGGCGCCCAGGTGAACTAGCGATGCCACGTTCTGCAAAGCCGGCACCAATTCGTCCACATTGCGAAAGTCACCTCGGATCAATTCCAAATTCGGATGATCCAGGACGTCCGCCAAAGGTTCTTCGCCAAACAGCAATAAGTCTAGAACTCGGACTCTGTATCCCTTTTCCAACATCATCGGCACCAGGGCCGAACCAATGTATCCGCCACCGCCAATGATCAATACGTAAGACGGAGACGCGCTGGTAGCGGCCACAGGATCGTGCAGCGCGGTCTTTTGCCAAATTTCGTTCCAGACTCGAGCTCCCGCAAGCAGCACAATGCTGAACAGCCACGCCAATCCTAAGGCGGCTTTGGCAATGGATAAGTTGCCACCGTAAATGCCAAAGAACAATACGACAAAAGCGTACAAGACAAAACTGGCCGTCACCGTCTGGATCACCACCAGCACTTTGTACCGGTTTTGGTAAAAGGCGCCGCGAGTATAGAAGCCGGTGACAAAAAAGACGACTAAGCATAACGCGGTGAGTGGCGCGGCAGTACGGGCGTACCAGAGTTGGTAGGTTTGCAAGAGCTGTTGGATGGTAATGTCACCCATATCTTGGAACTGGATGACAAAATAGAAGCGAGCAGACAAGCCGGAAATCAGCGCAATCTGCAACAGAATGGCGTCGGCAATCATCCGCACCAAAGTGCCGCGAGTCCAGCGAAATCGTTGTAGGTCAATCACAAGTTTGCAG